>JACRDV010000134.1 GCA_024860865.1 Methanobacteriota archaeon
CATTTTTGATAGAAAGCACCAAGAAAATGCTCTCTCAAATAGGCGTGGAAACAATTGAAGTTGAAAATCTAAGCTGCTGTCCTGAGCCTATTTACCTGAGGGCATACGGCAAAGAAGCCACTTTGGCTCTCTCTGCAAGAAATTTATCGCTTGTAGAAAAGGAAGGAGACAAAATGCTCATCGTTTGCAACGGATGCTACTTAGTACTGCATGATGCGCAAAATGAATTGAAAGACCTTAACTTGAGAGAAAAGATAAATTCGATGCTGTCAGATTCAAAATATCTAGGCAATGTTAAAACCGTTCACATCCTCGAACTTTTAAATTCGGATATTACGGCGATAAAGAGTGCGGTAAAAAATCCGTTGAGCGGTTTGAAGGTGGCGGTACACTACGGCTGCCACTGCTTATATCCACCTGCTGTGAGCACTGACAACCCTGAGAATCCAAGCTCCCTTGATACTATTGTCGAAGCTACCGGAGCAGAAAGCGTAGATTATGAAGGAAAGATTGACTGTTGCGGTGCACCTTTAATTGCATTCGATGTGCGAGAAGCTGATGAAATCCTGCTGAATAAACTCGTAAAATTAAAAGGAAAAGTTGACTGCATAGTTACAGCCTGCCCTGGATGCTTCCTCAGGTTTGATGCAATATTGGATGAAAAAAAAGAATATGCAGTGCCAGTAATTCATTTGAGCGAACTTTTATGCTTGGCTTTCGGCATTTCTGGCGAGGAATTATTTTTTGAAGGGCACATAACTAACGTTTCTCCAGTGCTTCAAAAAATAGGATTCAAAGAAAATTCAGAAATGGAGCTAGTTAAGAAATATTTTGATGTAAATGCACTTGAAAGGCACTGCGGTGCTTGCAGCAAGGAGTGTACAGCATCAATAAGAACGAGAAACAGTTCGAATCCTTTCAACCCTATTGAAGTTGTTGAAAAACTAAGGGCAGGGAAATTTTACGATGTTGTAAGGGGACATGAAATTTGGTGTTGCTTGCAGTGCGGCAAATGCGAACTAAGATGCCCAAACAATACTGGCCTTAAGGAGATGTTTGCTCAACTTAGGGGGATAGCTGTCTCACATGGGGAATCTCCTAAAATTATTAATGAGAAAAGAAAAATGCTCGAGAATACTGGTTATGCCGTGCCTATAAAAAAGCACATGCGGAAAAAAATGGGCATAGGCGATGCGCCTAAAGTAGACGCCTCCGAGATTAAGAAAATAATGAGCAAAATTGAGGGAAATTAAATGTCTATTTTCAAAAGCCACTTTACAAGACCAAGGATATTGATGAGAAACCCAAGTGCATGCGGAATAAGTGGGGTTCTAAATATGGATGGTGAACTCATCAGTGGCAGAAAAATAAAGGAGATTATAACAGTCATGACAGAGAGAGAAAACGGTCTTGGCGCTGGGTTCGCTGTATATGGTGCATTTCCAAAATATAAGGATGATTACTGCTTACAACTAATCCTCGAGGACACGCCAGATAGCGACCCCGCGAAAGAAAGAGTTGAAGAATTCTTAAAAGAGCATGTTGAAATATCTAAGGACGAAAGGGTGCAGGTAAGGCAAGGGATTTTTAGAGAGCACCCAACGATATGGCGCTTCTTCATTAATCCGAAGGATGGGCAAAATCCAGACGACGTAATTAAAGATATTGCCATGTACATAAATGATAGAATAGATGGGGCATTCTGCCTGAGCTGTGGTAAAGATATGGCAGTATTTAAAGGCAACGGCTGGTCTCATGAAATCGCAGACTTCTATGAAATAGAAAAATTAAAAGGTTACATGTGGAGTTTCCATAGCAGATTTCCAACGAATACGCCAGGATGGTGGGGGGGTGCTCACCCCTTCTCGATTCTGGGTCACGCTATTATACACAACGGTGAAATCACCTCTTACGGTACAAATGTAAATTATTTAAAGGAATTGGGATACGTCTGCAAGCTGCTAACGGACACAGAAGTAGTTGCATATCTATTCGATTTTCTTGTAAGGAAGAGCGGATATCCAAAAGAGATAGCTTACGAAATTGCAGCTATGGCTCTTTCTCCACCATACTGGCGTGAGATAGAAAGAATGCCTCCCGAAATAAGAAAGTGGGCAACAGCAATCAGGATTACCCATAGAAAAGCTATGGCAAACGGACCATTCAGCGTCATCATAACCACGGATTACCCAAAGCCCACTATGATTGGACATTCGGATAGGAAAAAATTGAGGCCGTTAATAGCAGCGGTCTCTGAAGATGAAAAAACGTTCTACTTATCAAGCGAACTCAATGCAATACATGCTGTAGACGATACCCGAAATTTCTGGCAGCCAGATCCGGGCAAGGCAGCAATCGCGACAATTGGTGGCGTGATAAAAAAAGGTACAGAAAAGCCATTCGAAAATATAAGCGAAAAACTTGGGTGAGAAGATGCTAAAAACAGTACCAAGGTTTAAAGTCAATATAGATTATGAAAAATGCATAAAGTGTGGCAGGTGTAGTGAGAACTGCACATACGGAGCGATAACTTTTGACAGAGAACAAGATAAGCCTCTTGTAAAGAATAATGCAAACTGCGTTTCCTGCCAGAGGTGCGTGCTCTTCTGCCCGAAGGAAGCTATAAACATATCTCAGTATCCTGTAACCTATGCGCCTCACGGAACTTGGATGCCCTACTACATACGCGCGATAAACGAGCAGGCGGAAACAGGTGGAGTTCTGCTTTCAGGGATGGGTAATGATATGTCCTATCCTATGGTATTTGACTACTTGGTATGGGATGCCTGCCAAGTTACAAACCCCGCAATCGATGCGCTACGCGAACCTGTAGAAACTAGGACATATCTCGGAAGAAAATCAAAAAATTTGCACATCAGCGAGATAGAAGGAAAGTTTGAACTAGAAGATTTGCCGCCAAATGTAGTGCTTTCTACTCCAATAGTCATTGGGCACATGTCTCTGGGTTCAATAAGCTACAACGCGATTACTGCAATGTATAGGGCTGTTAAAGAAGTGGGAACTCTAATGGGCACAGGCGAGGGCGGTCTACATAGGGACCACTATCAGTTCCGCTCAAATCTAATAGGTGAAGTTGCAAGCGGAAGATTTGGAGTAAACTCAGAATATCTTGAATGTGCAGCTTTAGAAATCAAAATAGGGCAGGGGGCAAAACCTGGACATGGCGGGCAGCTGCCAGGGGAGAAAGTAAATAAGCTCATTTCGGAAACAAGGGGAATCCCCTTGGGCACAGATGCTTTGAGTCCTAATCCCCAGCATGATATTTACTCTATAGAAGATTTGAAGACGCTAATAGCTGCACTACACGAGGCAAGCGAATATAAAGTACCGGTTGGCGTAAAAATTGCGGCAGTAAACAACGTTGCTGCTATTGCTTCTGGTATAGTTAGAGCAGGGGCAGATTTCATAACAATCGATGGCTTTAGAGGTGGTACTGGAGCAGCGCCAAGAGTCATAAGAGACAATGCCGGAATACCTATCGAGCTTGCTGTAGCAGCTGTAGACCAGCATCTGACCGAAGAGGGAATAAGGCACGAGGTTACCATACTCGCAGGGGGTACCTTGCGCTCATCTTCTGACCTTATTAAAATAATTGCCCTTGGAGCAGATGTCGGTATGATTGCAACTGCCCCTTTGATTGCTCTGGGATGCAAGGTATGCCAGCAATGCCCGACAGGCAAATGCTCTTGGGGTATAGCCACAAGTGATCCGATACTAGCTCAGCGTGTTGATATTGAGTATGGAGCGCGGAGGGTAGTTAATTTACTTCGTGCATGGACACATGATTTGGAAGAAGTCCTCGGAACTATGGGTATAGACGCTGTTGAAAGTTTCGTAGGAAATAGGGACAGGCTACGCTACCTCGGTCCAAATCCAAAAGAAGCGGAGATACTTGGAGTAAAACACGCTGGCGATAGACTGAAACTTGGTTCTTGCGCATCATAAATTATTTCTTTACAAGAACTAGTACACAATCTTGAGTTTACACCATCAAACTGTGGGTCATAGTAATATGTCTTTACAAGAGGTAAAAAAAATTACTATCGACGCAAAACCAAAGGGCAATAACCTGCACTATAAAGAGCTGAACAAACAAATCAGAGATGCACTCAGAGATGGTCATAACTGGATAGTAGTAGAGAATGTCAGCGGGCAGAGGTACATAGGAGCTGGAATAAAAGAAAAAGTAACTATCGAGATTTTTGGCGATGTGGGTTTGGATCTTGGTGCCTTTTCTGAAGGTTTGACTATAATAGTGCACGGAAATTCTGAATACCTGCTCGGGAATACCCTCAATGAGGGGGAACTTGTTGTCTATGGCGACTCGTGGGATATCACAGGTATGGGCGCTAGAGGCGGAAGGATATTTGTAATGGGCAATGGTGGCAGCAGAGTAGGGATACACATGAAGGAGTTTAAAGATAAAAAACCAGCAATAATATACGGTGGCAAAGTGAAACAATATTGCGGAGAATATATGGCGGGTGGCTTAATTTTAGTGCTTGGCTTAAACTTTAAGGATGCTGTAATAGATACTAAAAAACCAATTGGCAGGGATAACATAGACCCATTAAAAGTGAAAGATATCGAAGGGGAAATAGTCCAATCGGATTTAGGAGGGGGAATGCACGGTGGGGCAATATACATTAGAGGCGAAGTCCCGGATGAATACCTCGGCGTTTATGCTACAAAGAAAGGATTTACAGAAGAGGACAAAATAATTATCACCCCGATAGTCGAAAGGTTTTGCGAGTTATTTAATGTACCTCCAGAGTTAGTGTGGGGTAAAAAATTTACAAAAATAGTGCCAGTTTCCCACAGACCTTTTGGGAAACAATATGTGACTACGCCTATCTAAAAACAAATTCAACAGTATTAATTTTAAAATATAATTTATAAAATTTTCGTTTATGAATTTTAAATTTTTTAGTGAGTTTTAAAGCCAATTTACTTGCTATATGCTCTTCTTCTTTCCACTTTATATTTTTAAGAATTCTGGTCGTCTCTTCCAATGGCTCTAGCTCACCAAAAGTAAGTTCTATTTTTTTATCAGCATAAGATGGAAGAAGATAAGCTTTCATTCCCTTTTTAATTCCAAATCTTTTTCGAATTTCCCGCGGAATAAGAATACGTCCTTTAGAATCTACTTCAACTATAGCCAAATTTCCCACTAAATTTTTATTTGTAACAAAAAATATTTAAATGTTAGAATTAAAGTCTCACAAAACATCAGGGGCAGACAGAATTAAGCTCTTTGCAACCTTAGAGAGATATATTGACCTGTTAGCATCGCAGCATCTATAGAAACAATAGGTTTAGAAAAAAAGTTGATTTTGATGCATGAATAGCCTGGATTAGCCCAAATCAGAAAAGCAGTTTCGATGAAATCGGACTTCCACGAGAATGGTAACAATAGCTAAAATTGTTTTAACAACTTTTTAGGAATTATTTATAGGGAAATACGTTGTGCGGAATCGTCGGTATTATCTCAAAAAGTCAGAGTGTTGTTGATCTCCTCTGGAATATGCTAACCACGATAGAACATAGAGGGCCAGATGGAGTTGGTGTTTTTATTGGAGATAAAATAGTCAAAGCTGAAAAATTGGAAAAACTTGAGCTCGAAAAACTAAAAGGAAATCTAGGAATAGGCCATGTAAGGTTGAAGATAGTCGGAACTCAAGTTGGCATTCAACCATTTTTAGATTGTATGTACAGCTTAATTTTAGTCCATAATGGCGAAATTTACAATTACCAAGAGCTAAAAAAAGATCTGAAAAACCACAAATTTGAAACTGATGCTGACAGCGAGGTTATAGTTCATCTAATTGAACAAAATTTTAATGGCAATTTAATTGACGCTGTTAAAAAATCGCTGCCTAAACTCGATGGAGATTATGCTTTTGCAGTTACTGATGGAAAAACAATTGTAATTGCTAGAGACCCAATTGGAATTAAACCAGTTTATCTAGGAGAGAGCAAGCAACTGTTTGCTTTCGCATCAGAACGAAAAGCATTGTGGTCAATTGGCATAAAAGAAACTTGGGCATTAGAACCAAGAAACTTGGCCATTCTTACAATTGGTGGAATCAGTGTTCAAGAGGGTTTTATTTTTCCTAAACCTCCAATAACAAAAATTTTAGAAACTAAAGCAATTGAAAAGCTTAGTCAGATTTTTAGGGAAGCTATTGAGAAAAGAGTGCAGAATTTAGAAAAAGTTGGAATAATTTTTTCTGGCGGGATTGACAGCTCACTAGTTGCAAAATTTGCAAGTGATAGTGAGGTTAAAGTAACTCTTTATACATCTGGCATGGCCGGTTCTGAAGATTTGATTCATGCTGAGAGAGTAGCCGGAGATTTAGGATTATCAATAAAGCTCAATGAATTAGATTTAGATAAATTTGAGCCATTGATTCCAAAAACACTGTATGCAATCGAAGAAATCAGCCCAATCCAAGTTGGAATTGCACTTCCAATCTATGCTGCTGCAACATTAGCACATAGCGATGGACAAAAAGTAATTTTGACTGGACAAGGTGCGGATGAATTGTTTGGAGGATACTATCGTTACCATAAAATTTTGGAAGATAAAGGTGATAAAGAGCTAGAGGCTCTTTTCTGGACCGATTTGTGTAATATTTACCAAATAAACTTGCAACGAGATGATGCTACAATGATGGCAAACTCACTGGAGCTGCGAGTTCCATTCCTAGACTTAGCTGTTGTAAACTTTGCTTTAAGTCTACCTATTGAATTAAAGATTCGAACTGAAAATGGTTTTCAGAGCAAATATATCTTAAGAAAGCTTGGGGATAAAGTTGGATTGCCAAAATATGTTGTTACAAGGCCAAAGAGGGCGATACAATATGGAGCTAGAACTCAAAAGGCACTTAAGAGAGTAGCTAAAAAAAGTGGTTTTAACAAATATTTACCGAAAAAAGTAAGTTTTAGCGGAGACTTCATCTCGCTATATCTTAACATACTTGCTTATCAATTAGGGATTCCAATTCCAAATGAAATTCAAAAAATTGTAAAGGCTTTAGGCGAAATGAAATGATTGATACAGTTGCATTTTTCCAGGCATTCATTGCTTTATTCGTGATTTTAGACCCAATTGCAAATATTCCTGTTTTTCTAACTTTAACTGAGAAGATGGATAAAAAAGATAGGCGTAGTACTGTAAACCAAGCTATTATAGTGGCATTTGCGCTGCTCTTTGCTTTTGCACTTCTTGGAGATTATATAATCAAATTCTTGGGAATTAAACTGGAAAGTTTTATGATTGCAGGCGGGTTGTTGTTATTAGTTATTTCATTTGATATGTTAAAGGGTGAATTACCAAAAACTAGGCATGTAATCAAAGAAGAGGTTTCAATTGTGCCGATGGCTACGCCGTTGCTCGCCGGACCTGGGGCAATTACCACCACAATTTACTTTATTAATACAATGGGCACGCTGATTACTGTGCTAGCTGTTGTTTCAGCGATTATTGCATCAGCTATACTGTTACATCTTGGCGAAGGACTCCATAATTTATTAGGACCTAACGCTTCTCGTGGACTTACGCGAATTATGGGGTTAATCCTAGCTGCTTTTGCAGTTGATTTAATGCGGAAAGGAATATTTGGGCTTTGGAGCGGGGGTATTTGAAGCGCGAAGAAATTGAAAAGCGTGGAGAAGAATTAATAAAAGAATTTTCAGAAGCAATTGCAGATGTAAAAGAAGAAGTTGAAACGTATTATGTTAGCGAGCTAGTAAATGTTGTGCGAATTGATTCTGAGCCGGTTCAAAAAAAAGATTTTAAAGACAAAATGCTAAAAATTGCACCAAGTGTTGATGAAGAAGGCAACATTCGAGTTGAGATTGGCAAGTGGGTCGGTTAAAAAGTGGAAAATATCTTTTCTATTTCTGTTAAGGATAAGTTGGAACAGATTAAGTCAAGAAAACTGACTGCTATTGAGAACACTGAAGCTGCATTAGCTAGAATTAAAAACTTAAACCCAAAGATCAATGCTTTTATCGAACTTAATGAAAAAGGGGCATTAGACACAGCTAAGTGGATTGATGAAAAAATAAAACAAGGCAAGAAGGTTGGCAAATTAGCTGGCTTAATTGTTGCAGTTAAATCAAATATCAACGTTACTGGACTCCATATCACGTGCGCTTCAAAGACACTAGAAGATTATGTTGGAACCTTTGATGCAGCAGTAGTTCAGAGAATTAAATCTGAAGACGGAATTATAATCGGTATGACAAATATGGATGAGTTCGCAGCTGGCTCTTCAGGTGAAACATCTGCTTGGGGACCAACAGATAATCCTTCTGCATTGGGACACATTCCAGGTGGATCAAGTTCTGGTTCAGCTGCTGCTGTCGCTGTTGGCATTTGTGATCTAGCAATCGGTTCAGACACGGGTGGCTCTATTAGAAATCCAGCCAGCCATTGTGGAATTGTTGGATTAAAACCAACTTACGGTCTCGTGCCTAGGCATGGTTTAATTGATTTAGCAATGAGTTTGGACCAAATAGGCCCTATGGCAAGGGATGTTTATGGCTGTGCTTTGTTGTTGGAAGTTATTGCTGGTTATAATCCAAGAGAATGCACAACACTTAAAGTTGATTTAAAGGATTTTACTAAAAAGGTCGGTGCAGATATTAAAGGATTAAAAATTGGGATTGCTCCTCAATACGAGGAAGTCACTGTCGATAAGAAGATTTACCAAAAAATTGAAAGAGCAATAGAAATTTTAAAGGATTTAGGAGCTAGAGTAGTTCAAGTGAATCTCCCAAACTTAAAACGTGCGCTCCCTGCTTATTATTTGATTAACTATGTAGAATTCTTCTCTGCTACAAGAAGGTTCGATGGGAGAAGATATGGAAAACGAATTGAGGATGTCTGTGGTGAGGAAGTTTTGCGCAGAATTTTACTAGGAAGCTATATTTCACAAAAAGAATATCGAGGAAAATACTATCACAAAGCAATCAAAACTAGGTCAGTTATCAAACATGAGACTCTAGAAGCCTTTAAACAAGCCGATGTTTTAATCAGCCCTACTGTTCCAAAACTGCCTCACAAATTTGGAGCAAAATTGACTCCATTTGAAATGTATGGTTATGATCTCTTCACGGTTCCCACGAATTTATCAGGAATTTGTGCCGGCGTTGTACCAGTTGGAAAAATAGATGGAATTCCAATTGGGCTTCAAATACAAGGAAAACCACTCGACGAATTAACTATATTTAAGATAATGGAAGCATACGAGAAAAGCACTCGAGAATTATCCTAGATTTAATGATTAGATTAATTATATTCACTAGAAATTGGACAGTGAACTAACCAAATTTCACGGTATTTAGTCAAGCAATATCCCAAAAATAGTAAAAATTGGTAAGATTATTAACTAAATCTTTGCTGAACGAAGTTTTAAAGGGAGAATCTTATGGAAGTTCTTATTGGACTCGAAATTCACGAGCAAATAAATACGAAATCAAAGCTTTACTGCGATTGCCCAACCAATTATCGAGATGTCTCGCCGAATACTAATGTATGCGAGATTTGTACTGGTTGTCCTGGAGCTAAACCAATGCCTCCTAATCAAGATGCGTTAGATGCTGTGATTGCAATCTCGCTTATGCTCGATTGTGAAGTTTTAACAAATAGGCCCGTATATATTCAACGAAAACACTATGATTATCCTGATTTGCCCAGTGGATATCAAAGGACAAGCTTGCCAATCGGAATAAATGGAAAAGTTAATGGAACTCGAATTAGAGAAGTACACATGGAGGAAGACCCGGGTCAATATGACCCAGTGAGTGGGATCGTTGATTACAATCGATCGGGTGTGCCATTGGTTGAAATAACAACTGAGCCTGATTTGCGGTCTCCTGAAGAGGCTCGTCTCTTTTTAAGAGCATTGTATAGAATACTGGATTTTAGCGGAAAAGCAAGAGAAGAGCCGGGAACTTTAAGAGTTGATGCAAATATTTCTATGGCTGGCGGAGCTCGAGTTGAAATTAAAAATATAAATTCAGTTAAAGGGGTATATCGCGCTCTGAAATATGAAATCACTCGCCAAAAAAGTTTGTTAACTAGAGGAGAAGCAGTAAGAAGAGAGACAAGAGCTTATCTTGAAAGCCAAATGATTACCGTTCCTATGCGGACCAAAGAACTTGAAGCAGATTATAGGTATATACCTGATCCAGATATTTTTCCTCTTGTAATTGATTCTAACAAAGTTGAAGCGATTAAAGCAAGTTTGCCTGAAGCTCCGCACATGAGGGAAAAACGTCTCATTCAGCAGTATGGTATTGCACCACTGCATGCTAAAGTTTTAACAAGTGAGTTGGCTTTAGCTGATTTATTTGAAGCGGTTGCAAAAAAAATTGACCCAAAGATCGCAGCTCTTTGGTTAAGGGATAAATTGAAAAACGTTTTAAACTACTATGGAATCCGCTGTGCTGAAAGCTTATTAATCCCAGAGCACATGATTGAATTACTTAAATTAGTTCAAAGTGGCTCGATTACACCAGAAACTGGTGAAAAGTTGCTCCAAAGAATGGTTAAGGAACCAGTTTCTCCACTTAAGTTAGTTGAAGAACTTAAATTGACCAAAATTGTGGAAGAAAAGTTGCTTGAAGAAGCTATAACAAAAGCAATTGCTCAAAATCCACAGGCTGTTAAAGATTATCTTTCTGGAAAGAGCGAGGCTTTAAATTTTTTAATGGGCCGAGTTATGAAGATAACGCAAAGTCGTGCTGATTCAAAAGTGGTAATTCAATTGCTCAAACAAAAGCTAAAGAGATGAAGTATAGCTTTGTTTAAAGCTTTTTGATGATAATATCGATAATCCACAAGTAAAAATTAAAGAAAGGAGATAATCTTATTTATTGGCAATAATATCACTAACGAGGCATTAAGGCTATAAAGCAAATAAAAATGAATAAGAATGTAAGGGATTAGGATGGAGGAGTACCTTTTAAAGCGTATTGAAGTAAATCCTAAGATAATGATTGGCAAGCCTGTGATTAAAGGAACTAGGATCCCAGTGGACCTTATAGTAAGACTTTTTGCTACTGGTTTATCTATGCAGGATATACTCGAGGATTACCCTCAGCTTACTGAAGAAGACATAAAGGCGGCTCTCCTTTATGCATCCAAAGTCGTCGCAAACGAAGAGGTTCTTCTTACTGTTGTTGGAGAGAGCTAGCGATTGTGAAATTCATCATTGACGAGAGTACTGGCGTTAAAGTAGCTGAGACATTAAAGGCTATGGGATTTGATGTTATCTCAGTTACAAAGGAAATGCGAGGAGCTGAGGATACAGAAGTTTTAGAACGAGCTA
>JACRDV010000135.1 GCA_024860865.1 Methanobacteriota archaeon
TCTAAAAAGAGAAACATGCTGAAAGAGGTCAAGCTAAAGTTTTTGTTTTATAATTCAATAATTAAGTTCGATCATACTGGAAAGGTTCCTTGGAGAAATTAAAAAATTTTGGGAACAAATAGTTAAAAATCCATCAAAAGGTAGTTATGCAACAAAGCAGAAAAGTGAAAATGTTTATATTGGTTAAAGGTCCAATGATTTTTTAAAAGGTGAATAAAATGCCTATATCTGCTGTATACAGAAAAGGAGTCATTAAACCTTTAATTGAGGTTGATTTAAAGGAGAACGAAGAGATTGAGATAGAGATAAAGAGGAAAAAGAGTGTTGTGGACGAGCTTGCAGGCTTAATTAAGGCAAAACCCGAAATCGTAGATGAAGTTGTAGAAAATGAAGAGCTCTACGAATTCTAGTTTGGAGGAAATTCCATCTGGCGTTTTAGTCTATATTGATTCCAACATTTTTATATACCATGCTACTGGGCATGCCAAATACTCCACATCCTGCGAAAAGTTTCTGAGGAGGGTGGAGGAGGGCAACTTAGAGGGTATAACATCTGCAGTTACTCTTAGCGAAGTTTTGCAGAAGCTTATTTTGATAGAAGTTTCTGAAAGAGAGAACATAAAACCGTGGCAGGTTTTGAGACGTATAAAGCAAGTGCCTGAGATTTTAGCCATTTTGGACAAACCTACAGAAGCGATAGAGAAAATTGAGAAGATTAAAAACTTGAGAATTGTTCCGCTTACAAAGAAATTGTAGAATCTGCCAGAACTTACATTAAGAGTGCACATCTAATGTCAATTGATTCTACGCATGCTGCTACTGCAAAAACTTACAACATATCTAACATTGCAACTAACGACATTGACTTCGAAAGGGTAGAGTTCCTGAAAGTATGGAAGCCCTGAAAGATAACTTGAGATTTAAACCTAAGGAAAAGTGGAATATAAAATGAAACTATTTTCAAAATTAATCAATTTTTTTGCTTATATCAACCAATTTGCTGATAACTTCATAAGCTTCAATTGCTTTTTTGCCCTCAACAATAAATGTAGTGTGAGTAAAACTTGACACCAACTCAACCACACTTATATTATATCTCGCTAAGACAATAGCCATTTCAGATATAACACCGGGCGTCTCAGCAATTTCCTCTGGACTATCAATAAGAATTGCTGCGAGATTTTTTCTTAATTGAAGAATGCTTTCTTTTTTTAAAAACTTTAGAATTTCATTTAAATAGCGTTGATTAACTACTATTGTTACTGCACTAGGATTTTGAATTGTATAAAATAATTCGCCACCACGCTTTGAAACAGCTTCTCTTAGCTTTTCTAGTTGTTTAGGTAGCTCCCAACTCATTTTTATAGTTAAAACTGCAATATCCCGCTGTAAACCTACAGAACTTTTACTAAGTACTTTAAATCTAGGTGCAACTTTGGTTTCTTTTCCTTTAAACGAATTGGCATATCTCCGAACAACAGTAGAAATTGTTTCTAAATTGACCTTTTTCGTACAAAGCTCTCTTGCAACATCCTCTTCGATAGCTCTGGCTAGACCTCGGTAATTAATAGCTCCTGATTTTAAGTAATCTTCAATAAATGGAAATTTGATCAAAGCTTTTCTAGTGGCTTCTGCCAGTGAAACCAAGGTAACACCTGGGTCTTTTTTTGTTTTATTTTAGACTTTTTATGTCTTAAATGTCTTCTATATGACGCAAATTATATAAGATAAGTTCTTATTCAATGATTTTTTTAGGGTAACAAAAAACAATGAAAGCAACACTCGCCTTAGAAGATGGAACCATAGTAAAAGGAACCGGTTTTGGCGCTGAAAAAGAATCCTTAGGCGAGGTTGTTTTTAATACATCTATGTGCGGCTATGTTGAATCATTGACTGACCCCTCTTATAACGGCCAAATTTTAATGTCAACTTATCCTTTAATTGGAAATTATAAGGTTGATGAAGATTGGTTTGAGTCGCATCGAATTTGGGTCGAGGGTTTCATAGTAAGAGAAGTTTGCGAAAAGCCATCTCATTGGAAAGCAGTTAAAATTCTCGATGAATTTTTAAGAGAATACGGCATCCCTGGGATGCAGGGCGTTGATACGAGAGCACTAACGATTAAAATCCGAAAGTATGGAGTAATGAAAGGAGCCCTGTTAACTTACACAGGTGCTGATCCAGATTTTAATGAATTACTCGAAAAAGCTAGAAGACAACCTTCTACTTCTGAAATAGATCTCGTGGCTGAAGCTACGCGCGATAAGATTACTCGTTTTGATGCTAAAGGTGAGTTTGAAGTAGTTTTAATTGATTGTGGTGTAAAACTTAACATCGTTCGAAGTTTATTGAAACGAGGAATCTCAGTTATTGCGGTACCAGCGAAAACTCCTGCAAGTGAAATTAAAGCTTTTAATCCAGATGGTATCGTAATTTCAAATGGTCCGGGCGACCCAGCTGTTATAACTTATGTTCATGAAACAGTCAAGAAACTGCTTCCTAATTATCCTATTATAGGAATTTGTCTTGGACACCAAATTCTTGCGCTAGCTTCTGGAGCTAAAACATACAAATTAAAGTTTGGACATCGAGGTGTAAATGTTCCAGTTGGTGATATAGTCACTGAAAAAGTCTATATCACTACACAAAACCATGGCTTTGCGGTAAATGCAAGCTCATTAGATAGAACTGACTTCAAAATCAAATACAAAAATCTTAATGACAATAGCGTAGAAGGAATGACGCATAAGGAATTACCCATAATAAGTGTCCAATGGCATCCAGAACATTCGCCCGGTCCTCAAGATACAAACTTTCTTTTTGATGATTTTTTAGAAGTGGTTAAGGAGTATCAATAATGTCACGAGAAAAAGGAATGGTTGAGAGAAGACTGCAGAAAAATCGTACTATCTATATGGGATTAGGACTTTATGCCTAAACGAAAAGATCTTAAGAAAATCATGGTAATTGGGTCTGGACCGATCCAGATTGGTCAGGCGGCAGAATTCGACTACTCTGGATCCCAAGCCTGTAAAGCGTTGCGTGAAGAAGGAGTGACTACTGTTCTAGTTAATTCAAATCCTGCTACTATCCAAACAGATACCGATATTGCTGATATCGTTTACATTGAGCCCTTAGTGCCTGAAACAGTAGCAGAGATAATTAGAAAAGAAAAGCCGGATGCATTGCTCCCAACTATGGGTGGGCAAACTGGACTAAACTTGGCTGTCCAACTCAAAGAGATCGGTGTCTTAGATGAAGTTGGAGTTGAAGTAATTGGTAGTTCAATTGAATCAATTGTAGCTGCTGAAGATAGAAAACAGTTCAATGATCTGATGATAAGGATTGGCGAACCAGTACCAAAGTCAGTTGAAATTCATTCTCTTGAAGAAGCACTATCTGTTGTTGATGAATTAGGCGGTTATCCGCTCCTTTGTAGACCAAGCTTTTGTTTAGGTGGAACCGGATCTGGAGTTGCTCATAATGAAGAAGAATTGAAAAGAATAGTCAGATATGGTTTAGACGTCAGTTTGAACAAAACAGTAGCTATGGACCAATGCGTGCTGGGTTGGAAAGAATTTGAATATGAAGTGATGAGAGATTCTGCTGATAATTGTATCACAGTTTGTAATATGGAAAATATTGATCCAATGGGAATTCATACTGGAGAGAGCATTGTAGTTGCTCCAGCTCAAACCCTTGCTGATAATGAACATCAAATATTGCGGTCAGTTGCATTAAAAGTTATTAGAACCTTAAAACTAAACGGCGGATGCAATATTCAGTTTGCTGTTAATCCTGAAAAATTTGAATACTATGTTATTGAAGTTAATCCTAGGGTCAGCCGCTCTTCTGCTCTTGCTTCAAAAGCAACCGGTTATCCAATTGCTAGAATCGGAGCTAAATTAGCACTTGAGATGACTTTGGACAAAATTCCAAATGATGTTACAAAAGAAACACCAGCTTCATTTGAACCAACGCTTGATTATGTTGTAGTAAAAATCCCTCGTTGGCCCTTTGACAAATTTAGGGAAGCTGATCAAACAATCGGAACTCAAATGAAATCGACTGGAGAAGTAATGGCTATTGGGAGAACTTTCGAAGAAGCACTCCAAAAAGCAATTAGATCCCTTGATATCGGAAGGTTTGGGCTCGGAGCAGACGGAAAAGATCAGCCTATTGCTGATATCAACCAACTTAAGAAATTGCTCGCTCACCCAACCGATAAAAGAATTTTCCATATAAGAGATGCTTTAAAACTTGGCTTGTCAGTTGAAGAAATTTATAAAATAACGAATATCGACCCTTGGTTTATTTGGAAGATTAAAAGCATACTTAATATAGAGGAAAACCTGCAAAGCAAAAGCATACATGACAAAGATATGCCAAAACTGCTGAAGCAAGCGAAGAGAATTGGATTTTCTGATAGACAGCTCGCATTTTTGTTAAAAACAAATGAAAAAACAATTCGAGAACTTAGAAAAAAGGATCAAATAACTACTTACAAAATGGTTGATACCTGCTCTGCTGAATTCGAAGCTAAAACACCATATTACTACTCAACATACGAGGAAGTAGATGAAGTTCCTATTTCAAAAAGAAAAAAGGTAATGATAATCGGCGGCGGGCCAATTAGGATTGGTCAAGGAATTGAGTTTGACTATTGCTGTGTGCACGCTGTTTTTGCGCTACGTGAGGAAGGGATTGAAGCAATCATAATTAACAACAATCCAGAAACTGTATCAACGGATTATGATACTTCAGACAAACTTTACTTTGAGCCTCTTATTTTTGAAGATGTAATGAATGTAATTGAAAAAGAAAAACCATATGGCGTAATTGTCCAATTTGGCGGCCAAACTCCCCTTAATTTAGCTGTTCCTCTTGCAAATGCTGAGGTAAATATTCTTGGGACTTCAGCTGAGAATATCGATATCGCAGAGGATAGAGAACGGTTTAATAAATTGCTTAGAAAGCTAAACATCCCCCAGCCAGAAGGTGGCACAGGTTTTTCACTTGAGGATTGTAAGAGCATTGCATCGAAGTTGGGTTATCCCGTATTGGTTAGGCCAAGCTATGTACTTGGTGGACGCGCAATGGTTCGTGTGCATGACGAAACGGAGCTTGAACGTTACATAGAGGAAGCAGTGAGAGTTTCTGAAGAACATCCAATTTTAGTTGACAAGTTTATTTCACAAGCAATTGAAGTAGATGTTGACGCAGTTTCGGATGGAAAAAGGACATTCATCGGTGGAATATTAGAACATATTGAAGAAGCTGGAGTGCACTCTGGCGATGCTGCCATGGTTATGCCTCCTCAAACTCTAAGCGAAAAAGCAATTAAAACAATCAAGGACTATACGATTAGACTAGCTAAAGAGTTAAGTGTAATTGGATTAATGAACGTACAATATGCTGTTAAAAATGATTTTGTTTATGTACTTGAAGTCAATCCAAGAGCTAGCAGGACTGTTCCATTTATAAGCAAAGCAATTGGAATTCCTCTCGCTAAAGTTGCAACAAAAGTTATGTTGGGTTACACGCTCGATGATCTCGGAATCCCAGAAGAAGTTAGCTATCCCTATGTTTGTGTTAAGGAGTCAGTTTTTCCCTTTATTAAGCTGCCAGGAGTTGATCCCGTTCTCGGACCTGAAATGAAATCTACTGGAGAAGTAATGGGAATTGATGAAGACTTTGGAAAAGCGTATTTTAAGGCACAGCTAGCTGCTGGAAACAAGATTCCAGTTAAAGGCAAGATTTTCATCAGCATCAGAAAAGAAGATCAACCAGAAATAATTCCGATTGCTAAGAAATTTATAGAATTTGGATTCGAAATACTCGCAACTGACGGCACTGCCGAAGCGCTTAAAAAAGCAGGTATAGACTCAAGGGTTGTGCTAAAAGTTTCACAAGGGCGGCCAAATATCGTCGATTATATTAGGGGCGATGGTCTCCATCTAATAATTAATACTCCAACAGTTGGAAAAGATCCAGCAAGGGATGGTTATACAATTAGAAGAGCAGCTGTTGACTTTGGAATACCATATATAACAACAATTGCCAGCGCAGAAGCTGCAGTTCAAGCTTTAGAAAGCGTATTAAAAGGAAAAATCTCAATTGGATCAATTAATGAATATCATAAAGAGGTTACGAGAATATTCGTTGCTGAAAAAGCTAATGCTGTTACTAGTTGATTAAGAATTTAAATATATTTTAAGTTACAATTACATTGAACACTTTCGTTTTAAAGGAGGCTAACACTTGAAAGCTGTTCTCGCTTTTTCAGGCGGACTTGATACAAGCGTCGCAATTAGGATACTTCAAGAAAAATATGATTGTGATGTTATTACAGTAACGGTTGATGTGGGACAACCTAAAGCAAGTATTAAAGAAGCTGAAATTAAAGCAAAAAAACTTGGTGTTATAAAACACTACACAATTGATGCGAAAGCGGAATTTACAAGAGAATTTTTGTTCCCAGCAATAAAGGCCAATGCAACTTACGAAGGGTATCCTCTGGGAACGGCACTCGCAAGACCTTTGATTGCAGTGAAAACGATTGAAGTTGCTGGCAAAGAAAATGCTGAGGCCATTGCCCACGGTTGCACAGGCAAAGGAAATGATCAGTTTAGATTTGAGTTTACTATTAGAACAAAAGCTCCTGGGCTAAAAATAATTGCACCAATCAGAGACCTTAACCTAACACGCAAAGAGGAAATCGAGTATGCAAAAGAAAAAGGAATTCCAATCCAAGTTGATCTTAATAAACCATTTTCAGTAGATGAAAATCTCTGGAGCCGCTCAATTGAAGGTGGAATTCTAGAGGATCCGGCAATTAGACCTAAAGAAACCATTTACGAATGGACCATTTCTGCAGAAAAGGCCCCAGATAAACCCAAAATAATCGAAATAAAATTTGAAAGGGGAGTACCGGTCTCTCTCGATGGTAAAAAAATGGCTCCTGTAGAATTAATTCAGGTTCTTAGAGCATTGGCAGGTAAGCATGGTATCGGCAGAATCGACATTATAGAAAATAGAATTATTGGACTAAAGGCAAGAGAAGTTTATGAAGCTCCAGCTGCTTTGACATTAATTACTGCTCATAAGCAACTTGAAAGTTTAGTCTTAACTAAGGATGAACTTAAATTTAAAGAAGTGGTCGACTCAACTTGGTCTGAGCTTACATATAAAGGGCTCTGGTTTGATCCATTTAAAGAAGATCTAGATGCATATATTAATAAAACCCAAGAAAGGGTGACTGGTGAGACTACAATCAAGCTTTTTAAGGGCGCTCTTCTGTCTCTTGCTCGCAGTTCACCTTTTGCACTGTATGCGCCTGAGGTTGTAAGTTTTGATGTTAAAAGTTTTGATCAACGTGAAGTAGCTGGCATGTTAAAGTTCCATGGATTTCAAGCTCAGCTATTCGAGTCTAAAAGAAAGAAGCTAAAAAGTAAACCTTAACTCCACCAAATTAAAATTGCCGGAGAA
>JACRDV010000139.1 GCA_024860865.1 Methanobacteriota archaeon
AAGTACAAATTTGATCAACTTTTCCAGTATTTCGAAGGTGCAAATGAAAAACTAGCATCGATATAAATGAGAGATTTACTTCCTGCAAAATCCAAGAGAAACTTAGGCATCTCCTACCTTGGATACTTTTTTCTGTAATAATAGTTAAAAGCTCAGGATCTAGGGTTGCAAAGGTTACTTCATCTTCATCAGCTGGGCCTAAAATACCCGCTGTTTCTTTTACTTTCATTTCTTTAACAGGCTTCATTAGCCCTAACACCTTATCATAGATAATTTCTAACTCATCGTTTTCCTTATTTTTTTGGCGGTAAAACTTTTTCAGCATATGTGTTTCTTTCAATTTTTCTCAAATCTTAACAATTTTTTCTTTATTCTCTATTTAATAGAAGGTTCCTATGAAAAATATTTGCGAAATCTTATGGTTCGCACCCACTTTTTCATTTAGTTTTAAATGAACTCGCTCAATGTATGGTTGCTTTATTTCGCGATAATTTTTACTACATTTCAGTGGGAGCAGCAATTCCCAGTAAATCTAAAGAATTAGCTAACACTTGCCGTACACAATTAACTAAAGCCAATCTTGCGGAGAATAATTCTGGTGTTTCAGCCTTAAGCACAGGCACAAATCGATAAAATTTATTAAACTCATCAGCAAGAGCTTGGGCATATATCGCTACCAAGTAAGGCTTCCTTGTTTGAGCTGCCTCTTCAACTACACTTGGATATTTTGCTAAAAGTTTAACTAACCTTTTTTCATAAGAAGATAGAAGCAACTGATAATTGGTTTCCTTTGGTAGCTTAGCTTTCTCAAGAATTCTGCAAGCTCGAGCATGTGCATACTGAATAAAAGGCGCTCCAATTCGTTCAAAGTCTAAAGCTTCTTCCCATTTGAAAACCATTGGCTTCTCCGGCGCAACCTTGACTATATTGTATTTTATTGCTCCAATTCCAACCATTTCCGCTGTTTTTGCCTTGAAAATTTCTAAGGCTTCTGTTCGCCTTTTTTCAACTTCTTTTTTGGCTCGATCAATTGCTTCATCTACTAACTCATCAACCGAAATGAATCTACCGGCTCTTGTAGACATTTTTCCAAATGGCAGGCTAACAAACTCAAAGATTATTACTTCCGGCATTTGTTGCTGGCCAAGAATTTGCAACGCAAGCTTTAGTTGTTGCATTGGAAGTTTATGATCTGCTCCAACTATATCGACTACCTGGTTGGCCTGACTAAACTTCCAAAAGTGATAGGCAATATCCCTAGTTGTATAGAGAGTTGTTCCATCGCCTCTAGTTAGAACCAATGCTTTTTCGACACCAAACTTGGCTAAATCGAGGATTAATGCCCCAGCCTCTTCTTTTGCATGTGCTGTTTTTCCTAATTGCTCTAGAATTTTTTGAACTGAACCATTTCTGACAAAAGTGCTTTCCCAGATAAACTTATCGTGTCTAACTCCTAATCTTGTCAGTGTTTGGACAATTCCTTTTATACAAAAATTAACAGCAAACTTAAATTGCTCTACTACCTTAGGATCATTTGCTTCATATTTGCGAAGTAATTCATTCACTTGATTCTCAATCGTTGGATCTTGCCCTAATCGTTTATTTGCTTCAATATAAACATCAACGATTTTATGGTCTGGCTTTTTATCTTCAGTCAGCTGAGCTTTTAGATTTAAAATTCCCCAAACAACCAGAGCAATTTGTCTTCCCATATCGTTAATGTAATATTGAACTTCAACTTGATAGCCAGCTGCTCTTAAAATCCGAGCCAGAGAATCTCCGATGACTAAATTTCTTAAATGGCCAACGTGTAATGGCCCGTCTGGGTTGGCACTTGTGTGCTCTAGTAACAAAATTACTTCTTTCCCAACATCAGACGAGCCATATTTTGAGCCTAGTTCATGAATTGACTCCAGTGTTATTTGAGCTAGTTTGGGATAATTAACAAAGAAATTAATATAACCAGGGTCAGCTGCATTAACTCTTTCAATTAAACTATCTGGTTGAATTTCAATTTGTTCAACTAGTTCATCAGCAAAAACCGTCGGAGCCTTTCCTAATTTTTTTGCTAGCTCAAGGCAAATTGGAGTCGCTAACTCACCAAATGATTCTTCAGTTGGCTCCTCGAATTTAATTTCAGCTGGTTTTAGACCTAATTTATCAAACGCTCCAAATAAAATCTGCTTAGCTTGAGCTTGAATGGTAGAGTAAGGATTGCTCATAAATACTATGTGGAGTTCTTCAATTAAATTAATTTAGGTGATAAAATGAAAAACCCAAATTATGTTGGATTGGATGTACATAAAAGCTTTACTCATGTTACAGCATTAAATGGTGGAGAAGTAGCTAAGCTTAAAAATTTCAGCAAGGAATTCTATAACTTCTTTGAGAGCTTATCAAAAAGAGCTAGGGTTGAAGTAGCCATAGAATCTACAGATGTTCTCATGCGTTCGGTTGCTATGAAAAAGATTAATTGCTTGATTTGCCTTTTTTAGCTCAATTTGCTTTAAATTGCCGATTTAGCCTTCAATTTTTTTCATTTGTTCTTCTAATGGCGCAGCCAATGTCTTGTTGGTGTACTTTTTGGTGTACTTTTTATGATTTGCTCTAAAAACAAAAATTTTCTCATTTTCCCGCGAGTTTTTTCCCTTCAGTTTGAATCTTGAGCCACTTTTTCTTTAACTGAGAGAACTTTTCAAAAATTTTTTTAAAAAATTGCTTTGCTACGGCATAGAAGCTAGCTAAAATTTCTAACCACCCACCGAAGACGCATGAGAACCTTAAAAGGAGCTTTTTCTAATCACCAACCGGGGATGCATAAGAATGTACGTACAATCAGACTAATATAGGATTGAAATTAAGTAATTTATTTGAGAAAAGTTGAAGTTGAGCAAATAATGGAAGGTAGGGAAGCTAATTATGGATCTATTTTATTCTTCTTACAAAATTCTAACAAACTTTTCAAAGTTCTCTCTAAAGTATCAATGAACTCATTCAAATTTTCATGAATTATTTCAGCTTTTACATCCGCGTACATGTGAACTATTATATTCCTTATGCCTATAAGATCTTCTATACTCTTGCCTAATTTATTTTCTAAGATCTTATTCTCCCTCAAGATCCTCACAGTATCTTTGTAGGCAGAAGGAACTTTCAAAGCCATTTTTGATATTATGACATTTGACAAATCTATTATAGCTTCTGTACAAACTTGCAGATTCCTTTCAGCTATTGACTGAAGTTTTAAACTTTTTGAATAATCATCGAAGCTTACTTTAGTAATTTCCCTGAGAAGTTTTACACCTTCTTCAAACCTTTCTATTCGTCTAAGAGTACTTTCACTTACCATGTAATAACCTTTCAACTTTTTCTTCCCAATGTCTTTGAATGTAGTACTTAAAATCAAGATACTTTTTTATTATGCCAGTTTTTTCTTCCACAAACTTTTCCTCATCCGAAGCAAAAATTTTTACACCTGTAGAGAAGATCTCATACAATAAGCCTTCATTAGCTTTATTTAAAATTACTATATCAACACTTCTTTTCAATTCATCTTCAAGTATTTCCTTTATTTTTATTATCTTATCTAATAAAATTTTTGAACTGGTAGGAAGTTGTTTAAATTTTATTCCTATATCTACATCACTTTCTTGGTTTAGTTTTCCTCTAATAGCTGAGCCAAAAATGATAGCATAATCTATTCCAAGATCGGCTCCAACTTTATTTAAAACTTTTTTGCTTTTTTCGACGAACTCCACTACCATCTTTAATTACTCTTTATTTTACTTTAAAAAACTTAATAGCTCAATATCCATCACTTTTTCCAACTCTATTTCATTGATACTTTCTACTTTATTCCAAATTACTTCTGAATTTTGTATTTCTCTCTCCTTTATCCACGTTTTAAAATCTTTTAATTCTTTGTAGAAATGTTCACATATTTTCCTTTAATCCTATCTGAAACAAAATCATAAGAACAGTTAAATTCCAGCCGAAACTCCTTTACAGCTTTCATCTTACATCTTGGACAAACATGTCTTTGCTTTTCTATAGCCTCGATTTTAGCAATTTTTGCCCTTGCCTTTTTTCCATATCTCGAGCCAAACCTTCCAGCAGTTCCAACTTTTTTTTCTTACCCATACACTACCTAATTATTTTAAATTTTTTCCCAGAAGTTAATTGGCTTAACATTTCTCAGCTCTTCATCTGTAATTAATCGCTTAATTTGTCCAGCCTGATAGAGTTGAACCAAATAAAGTTCTATCTGGGTTGCTAACTCAGGTTTAACAACCTTTACTCTCCCTAGCCTTTCTCTAGCTTCTTTTGTAACACTTTTCCCAATACCTCTTTCTTCAGAGCTTCTAGTTGAGCTAACTCATAAGGTGTAAATTGAATCTTCCATAAATTAATATAATAATAAAACCAATCCTCTTAATAATTATTGGTACAGAAAACAAAAAGGCTAAGCACGATACCTCAGAATAGCAGCAACTCCACCAAAGGAGTTTAAAAGTTGCCCCCCTTCTTCCGTATCAACTGATATCATTTCAACTGAAGCACCAGTTTTTTCAGCCAGATCAGAAAGTTCATCAACAACATCTTTGGCTTCAACAACTATCAACTGGCTTTTGATATTCAAAGTGCTTTCGCATTTTGGACATACTCCTAACTCTTCTTTAAACTGCTCTACATCAGAAACTGTTTTTTCAAATCCATAATCGCAACTTTGGTTAGAGCATTTTACTTTTACTCTAAATTTTCTTAGAGCCTCTGATAATAACAAGATCTCAACTGAGCCTGCACTTAGGAAATGCCTAACTTCTGCCTCACCATAAGTAGCTAATCCTTTATCTTTAACAACTTCAGCAAAGAAGCGCTGGACTAGCTTCTTTTCCTTAGTTATATCGAGCTCTTCAATAACTTCACTCGCCTTATTCACAAGCTCTTGAATTCCATATTCATCAGTATAACCAGTATCGATTAGACCGATCACCTTTTCTTTAAGGCGGTAATCGAGGTAGTCCTTGCTTGAGAATTCTTCTTTGGTTGGACCTGGGCCGCCTATGATAACTCCTTTTAGCTCTGGTACGCCGAGAAACAGCTCATTTGCTTTCTTTCCCAAGCGATCGAAAAACTCATGTACTGCTTGTTCTATTAAGCGTTCGAAACGTTTTGCACTTTGTCCCCCGGCATCGTGTTTCCCCATAACACCAGAAGTCAACTTTTTCAAAACTTCAACATGCTTTCCTCTAAGAGTTCCAATTGTAGCTTCTTTTCTATCAATGACAAGCAATCCAAAGGTCTCTTTTTCCTTTATCATGTCTTTTAATGGATCTAAGAAAAACTTTTCATCACAGCGATACAAATAAACTCCGACTGGCTCTGGGGGCTCAACCAAATATATTTCCATCTTTTCAGTAATTGGTCCAGTAGGTATAGTTCCACAAAAAATTGCCAATCCATTTTCAGGCGGTTTATTGAATAATTTTAACCTCTGTAAAATCATTGAGATTGCTCCTTGAACGTTTGTTCTTGTTCGCTTTGACTTTATGTTCCCAGCTTGAGCATACTCAGCTCTCATTTGATTTGTAACATCTG
>JACRDV010000137.1 GCA_024860865.1 Methanobacteriota archaeon
AATTGCTAACCCAGATAAATTGAAAGATCTCCCTTCTGGTTCTACAATAGTGCTTTACCCAGTTTTAATTGAAAAAAAGCCCTCCACAACTGCCATAGAAGCCTGATGACTTCTTCGCTAATTGATAAACTTCGTTTGCTAGTTCAAACGCTAGTATAAAGCTAAAAGGGCCCGCTTAATCTTAATTGCTTTTTAATGTCGCCTTGTATGGGTATTTTTATTTCTTGCGTAGAAAGCTCGTTCGGGTCTCGCACGTCAGAAGCTGATGCCCTGCAGTGAGCGCAGCGCAAATTGCAGCTCCCGGTAAGCTCCTATGCTATAAACCTTGGCAGAAATTCGTGCATGCAATTAGCGTTAAAACTGACAAAGGAAAAAAATTCAGAATTTCATATAACGTCTTGCGTGTTTGCGAAGTGTGAAGCATTTGGGCGAACGCAGTGAGCCGCAAACATGCTGTTATTGAAAGTTGCACCATTCACTGCCGTAATATATCCATTATTCTGTCGATCACTTCATTGACTTTTTCAGGTTTAAGGTTGCAACCCGATATAAGATAATCTGCTGATCAGCTGTAAAGATGCGATTGGGTCTAACATTGCTCCTTTGTTTAAGAGTCCCGGTTTGAAAGTCGCTCTCATCGATTGGGATGGCATATCTATCTCCTATCTGCTGGCTGGTTATCTGGCAGAGAATCAGGTCGTCTCCTTCTAATTTGGCAATAACCAGAGCTGGTCGTCTTTTGGCTTGCGTTAGATCCGAGAAAGGGAAGGGAACAACGACTACATCACCTTTCACAAATCTCGCCAAGCCTCGTCCTCCTCTTTGCTGAGCCAATCTTTTCTCAGAGAAGATTCGCTTGCGATTGCCGTTTCCATCCCCTGCCTCAAGGTTTTTGCTTTCAAAAAACGTATGAAATCCAATATCTCCTTCAGGAATGGCTCAGGAATCTTTTCAATTTCATTTAAGATTACTTCCTTTGTGGCCATAATTCCACCTTATATTACGTCTTAATAGTCGTAACGTTTAAAAGTTTTACTGCGGTAGTTTCGCCTAACGTATGCGATTATAAGACGTTGCCAAAGGCAATGTGGCGAAGGACAAGGACGAAAGCCCGTAGCATATATGCTGTGTTATCTGCTGTTCTGGGCATCTATATTTCACTTATGCTCAATCTTACTGCAAACCAATTTTTCGCCTGGATATAAGGTAACTACCATAATTTTTCCCTCACTCTCTTCGTATACTATTCTTAATATTAAATCATCGGGTTTTTCAATGATTTCCAAAACCTTCTGCTTATAGCCTGAATTTCCTTCAAAGCCTTTGCAACTTCGCATGAGCTTAAGCTCGGCCCAAACTTTATTATCGTGTGCACGTGATCTCTATCAAACCAACTTCTTTTATTTCTGCCCCAATTCTCCGCCTGTTTCTAAAAGTATTATAGCATCAGTATGAAAAAGTATGAAAATAAACTAGACCAAATTACTTGAGAAAATCCGTTAGTTTTTTATCACTTGAAAGCCAATTTCTGGCGAGAAGCTTGACTAACAAATCTGATATAGAAGAGCTTGAAAACTTAATTTTAGAACTAGAAGATTCTGTAAAACAACTTATAGATGCGCTAGCTCAGCAATCGCCCCAATTGCTTGCTTATTTTGAAGACTTATTGATAAAAGCTCGTCTGCCTTATCGCAAAATTTTGAGAACTGACCTTGAAAATGCCCTATCAAAAGGGGAAATTGAAATGCTTTTGTCAAATATCGATCACTTGGCCTTAATGGCGCACTTAAACTATCGTGAAAATAGGTTAGCACTTTTGCCTGAGTTACTAACTTTAATGCAGAA
Organism: Methanobacteriota archaeon; assembly: GCA_024860865.1. Classification (GTDB taxonomy): domain Archaea; phylum JACRDV01; class JACRDV01; order JACRDV01; family JACRDV01; genus JACRDV01. The sequence continues at coordinate 1,846 of JACRDV010000137.1, forward strand.
AGATATCAAAACATGTCTAGAAATAATCAAAAGCCAAAAATAATTAGATTTCAGCTAAAACTGGACAAAGCTTGCATTCCTTTGGCGGATTATCTACATCGATAACTTCAGGGCAATCTGGATACAACCCCTTGCAGTTTGGAAATTGCAAGCTCTTTGCTCTTCTTATCATCCTTTCGCTTAAGGAGGTTCTCTTAACCTTTGGACGCTTTCTAACTCTTCTGCCCATTAAACCACCAATTATTATTCTATTCCCTTGGTAATATAGATTAATTGTAACTATTTGGCGATATGAAGTTGATTTTATTGCATCTGCTAACTAATTTAAGGCACTTTAATGGAATAATATTTTTGCTACAAGTTAGCACATCATCAATTTTGACGATCTGATGCACTTTAATGCAGAATTCACTTCAAATGGCTAAATAGATACGATTAATTTTTAGTTTGGAAAAAACCTTCTAAATTTCAATTAACTAAAATTCTTATGGTGGGTAGTATATTAGAATTCGGTTGTAGCTGGTCTAGGCAGACATAATGCTAACTTATGAAATATTTTTTAATAAATTAAATTAAAAAAAAAGCTCATTAGCATTAAGTAATCATGGGAAATACCTGAGCGCAAATCATTGGGTTAAAGCGGAATGTCCTGTTTGTAGGAACAAATTCTATATACCATCCAAATGGTGTCCAGGAATGGCTCCAGATTCTGTTATTGCAAAATGTAGT
>JACRDV010000136.1 GCA_024860865.1 Methanobacteriota archaeon
ATAATGATATTTTTTTAATTGTAGATGCTGGATTTAAATCTCTTTTAGAGATAAACAACTATCTAGCAGTTGGTATTGATAAAATAATATTTGGCACCGAAACACTTACTGATATTAATTTATTGAAACAAGCGAAAGAAAAATTTGGAAGAGAAAAAATTTTAGTTAGCATGGACATGAAAAATGGAAAAACTCTTTCAAAAATACAGGAATTTCAACATATTTCTCCGATTAAGCTTGCAACATATATGCAGCATTTTGTTCATGAGTTAATTTTACTTGATATTTCAAGGGTTGGAACTTTAGTGGGATCAGATACGAATTTAGTTCGCTCAATAGTTAAAGCGGTTGATGTTCCCATTATCGTTGGAGGAGGTATCAAGGACATTCAAGAACTGAGAGGACTTAAAAAATTAGGGGTAAATGGGGCTCTTATTGGAACTGCATTGCATATGGGGTTGATTCCAAAAAAAGTTTTGTTGGAATTTGATTCTTGTAATATAAAGTATAGAGTAAAATTGTGACCGCAACTCATAAGTATCAGATTTACTGTCTCCTTGAATATGGGATTCTTGCCCTAACAGCGTCTTTTATCCACTCCCGCTGCTTTGCAACGCGCTTCCTGATTACTGCAATATTATAAAATTACTTGCGCTGGAGCAGGAAAATAATTTAAGGCGTGCAGGGTATTATTCTACGCTATGCCGCGAGTCTACTTAGACGCAAACGTTTGGGGGCGCATATTCGACGAGCAGACACAGCTAAGAATTGTTAAAGAGAAAGACGCATTTTTGGAAATACTTCGCATCTCGCGCGGAGCGAAAATCGAGATTGTTTCCTCGGCTATCCTTGAGAAAGAAATCGAAGACATAGCTGAGGATGATAAAAGAATTTTGATTCTGAGAATAATCGGTTTGTTCGCCATAGAAAGAATAAATCATATTCCCGCAGCATATGAAGAAATTATGAATTCCACAAACCTAAAACCAAAAGATGCTGCGCACATCGCATCTGCGGTTGAGCTTAATGCAGAATACTTTATAACCGTTGATGATGCTATATTAAAGAGAGGCAAAGAAATAGAAAGACTGTATAAGCTCAAAGTCTGTAACCCTGTTAAATTCCTAAAGGAGATCTGAAATATGGCAACTGTGGAGCTGAAAGCCAAAGTTCTTGAGAAAGTCCTTGACATAGCGCAAAAGGAGCTTGACCCGATGGAGTACGTTTATTTTCTGGACATAATCGCGCCAAAGGTTGGAGACCTCGCCAAGGACTTGAGGAAGACGCGCGACGCAGAGACTAGAGAAGATTTTCTGAAGTGGGCGAGGAAGAAAAGCATCGCGGTGAAGTAGGCTGCTGACTGAACAGAAAATCCTAATCACCTTTTTCGCTCAAATACAAGATTTCGTTCAACAATCCTTACATCATCTTTGAATAGTCCCATGAATGGATTTTCTTCAGAGTTATTCTTATCAAGACTCCTTCTTTTTTCTGCCTTTCCATTATCTGCCTTGCCATCGGATGCTCTGGCGAGCCAAAATACTTTGTCATAAATTTAGAGATGCCAGAGTTCATAATGCGCAGCGCATCCTCCAGTTTGGCGACGAGATTCGCTTTTCCCTCTATGAGCACACTTTTAATATCCTGATAACTCTCCCCCGAATCCACAACCAAGGCTACGCAGTCGTTTTCTTTTAGTTTTTTATCTATTTTTTTAATGCATCTCGAATTTCTTTTAACACGATAATAACTTCATCAAAATGTTTGTTCATCGTATCACTTAAAACATCAAAACGCTTATTCATTTCTGAACAAATAATTACAGTTTTTCTATCAACTCTAACCAAAATTTGGATAGAGCTCATAAGCGTGATCCATAATGAGATAGCAGCACCTATAATCGTTATTACAATTCCAAGCTCCTTGATTATACCCAGAATTTCAAGTATCGCAGCTATAATAGCAATTGCTAAAAAAATTGCAGAGAGAATAAGATACACTTTATCCCATTTCCTTCCAGCATCAATCTTTCTTATTTCTTCTTCCCACGTTTCGACCATAATAAACTCAACTTTTTTATTTAATTTTACTTGTTGTTAAAATAATACTTATCTGCTTTATATTGAATTCAATATTTTATTAACCTCTGAATTATTATATAAGATTTAGCTAAAAATAATTTAGAAAATACTACACATAGGTAGAAAAATGTTAAATCAAATTCTGCACATCGGTCTTGACGACACCGACTCCAAAGATGGAATGTGTACAACTTATATTGGGGCGGTTGTGGTTGATAAATTAAAAGAAGTTGGAATAAAATTAATCGATTTTCCCTATCTAATCCGATTAAACCCCAATTGGATTTTAAAAACTCGGGGGAATTGTGCGATTGTCATCAGAGTTCAAGCAACTGATGAACAAATTCCAATTATAAAACAAATTACTTTAGAAACAGTTGAAAAACTAGCTGAGCTTCATCATGAAACAACAAATCCTGGCGTTGTATTTTATCAAGCAAAAGAAATTCCAGAGAAATTAAAAATATTTTCAAAAAAAGTTATTCAAGATGTAGTTACTTTAGAAGAAGCAGAAAAATTAGCTAGAGAAATTGGAGCTGAAATTCATAAGTTTAAACTTGGAAGAGGAATTATTGGAGCACTTGCAGCTATTGGAGAAACTCTCAAGCATGATAAAACATTTGAGCTAATAGCCTATCGAACTCCGAACAATTGGGGAACAAAACGAAGAATTGATGAAAAATCTGTATTTAAAATGAACGAATTAACTTTTCCTGAAACATTTGACAATCTGGACCCCACTACTGGCGAAATTAGAATTACACCTCACACGCCTTGCCCAGTTTTATATGGGATTCGTTCAGAAAAACCGATAGTAGCACAAAAAGCGCATAACTTAGTCAAAGTATTTGAACCAATTGAGAGATTTGTAATTTACAAGACAAATCAAGGAACCGACGAGCACCTCAGAGAAGCCAAAGTCACCGGGATAAAGCCATTTTGGTCGGTTATTGTTAAAGGAACCGTTTCGGGAAAACCGAGAGTAATAACCGGTGGCCATGTAATTTTTAAAATGAGAGATGAAACAGGAGAAATCGATTGCGCTGCCTATGAGCCAACCAGAAAATTTAGAATAGTAGTTAAAAAACTGACAGTTGGAGATGTTATCAGAGCATATGGTGGAGTTAAGCCAAAGCCTGAGCTACCGTTAACTATAAATTTAGAAAAAATCGAAATTTTAAAGCTTAACCCTATTTTAAAGAAAGCGAATCCAATTTGTCCAAAATGCAATAAACGGACAAAATCAGCTGGGAAAAACAAGGGTTATGTTTGCAAACGATGTAAACAAAAATTTCCAAAAGAAGCAGCAAAATTAGAAGAAATCCCTCGAGAAATCGAGCGAGGGTTATTCGAAGTTCCTCCAAGAGCTCGCAGGCACTTGGCTAAACCGATTGTTCGTGTTTCATTTCCAAAAAGAGCATATTAATATAGGAACAATAAAAATCAAACGAAGGCAATGCTATGGAAGCAAAACTTACCGTTAAAGATGCAATGGCTCGTGGCGTAATAACCATAAAACCTTCAGCTACTATTGCTGAAGCAGCCAAAGTTATGAACGAGAATGATGTTGGCTGTTTAGTAGTTGTTGAAAATAATCGACCAGTAGGAATAATTACTGATACTGATGTTCTTGCTCGGGTTGTTTCTAAGGATTTAAAACCCAGCAAAGTAAAGGTAAAAGATGTAATGTCAACACCGCTTGTTACAGTCGACCCTGATTCAGATATTAGTGAAGCTGCGCGAGTAATGGAGCGGGCTCATATTAGGCGGTTGCCAGTTATGAAAAATAATCGCCTTGTTGGGTTTCTTTCTACGACTGATTTGGCTGCCATGTGCCCAGTTTTAGTTGAATACAGCGGAATGGCTGGCGAACGGAGAGAATTGGTTGCTCGACCAGTAGTAGCCGTTCCTACCGAACTAGGAATTTGTGAGAATTGTGGAACCTATACAGATACTTTGTATGATGTTGATGGGCAGCTAGTTTGTGAGACTTGCAAAGAAGAATTAACCAAGTAAATTGAATTTGTTTTTGGTGGTTTTGTGTTCGGAAGAAAAGGCATTACTACTCTTTATAAGGGGGCTCGCGTGCGTGCAAAAGATCGTGGTCCAGTGCATTTTAAAACTCCATTGACTGTCCATGAAGGAGACATAATGAGCATAGCGAAAAGAAATGTAGTAACAATAACGCCAATTACTGCTATCAAAACAGCTGCTTCGATTATGGTCAAGCATAGCTTTAGAAGACTTCCAATTGTTGACGCTGGAACAAATTTGCTTCTTGGAATTATAACAAGCACAGATATTGTAGATTTTTTTGGTGGCGGCGATAAGTTTCAGATAATTCGCGAAAGGTATCAAGGAAACCTGTTGGCTGCTTTTAATGAGGCTGTACGAGAAATAATGGTAAAAGATGTTGTGACAATCACTAATACAGCTTCAATTAATGAAACGCTTGAGAAAATGTTCATAAATAGCATCGGAGGAGTCCCTGTCGTTACTCATGATTACAAAGTTGTTGGAATTGTAACCGAAATGGATTTTGTTAAACTTCTAACTGACAAATTCACTGGTAAGAAAGTTGAAGAATTGATGACAATAGAAGTTATAACAGCTCCTCCAGGCATGAGTATTTTGGATGCAGCTCGTTTGATGATTCGAAATGGTTTTAGAAGGTTGCCTGTTGTTAGAGATGAAAACTTAATTGGAATTTTGACATCAACCGATATTATTGCTTTCATTGGGAAGAACATAGTATTTAAAAAAATTTCAACAACCCAAGCTGAAGAGGCTTTAAAGACTAGAATTGAAGAAATTATGACAGAGGGAGTAATGACAACTGAACCTTCAGCTGATTTGGGGTCAGTAGCGAAAACAATGATTGAAAGGCACACCGGTGCATTGCCAGTTGCTGAAGATGAAAAATTAGTTGGACTAATTACTGAACGCGATTTGTTATTTTCTTTAATACAGGAGGTTGCTCCCACTTGAAAGTAGCCGACATTATGACCGATGAGATAGTTATTGTTAAGCCAACTGAGCCATTAGCTCATATAAGGAAACTTCTGCTTAAGCATGAGATCAGCAGGTTGGTCGTTGTGGATGATATGTTTAATCCAATTGGGATAATATCTAAGCACGATATTGCGCGAGCAACCTCAAAAGGAGGGCCACCTTGGCGACGGCGACCCATTGATAGAATTCCTGCTCAGCGATTGATGACTTCAAACATTAAAACTATAGATTTAGACCTACCGGTAAAAGAAGTTGCACAAATTATGTTGAGCAATAAGCTTGGAGGTTTACCAGTAATTGAGGATAACAAATTAGTTGGAATTATTACGAAAACAGATATGACTCGATTCTATGCTGAAAATGGGAAATCTAAGGCAAAAATTGTTGATTTAATGACTAATAACGTTATAACGGTCAATAACCTCCATAGTTTATCCCATGTTATTAAGACCTTAAATAAACACAAAATAGCTAGGTTAGTTGTCGTTGGAGGGGTCAATCAACCTGTTGGAATTTTGACTCTCTCTGATCTATCTTTCGCTTTTCTAGAAAGACCAACTGAGGGTATACCAATAAAGAAAGTACAGTACACTAGAAAAGCTGAACACGCTGGTCGACCTATATTTAGGCATGTTAAATCCTTTGCTTTATTAACAGCTGAGGATGCAATGACTCCAAACCCAATTACAATAAATGAGGCTCAAGATGCTGTCGAAGGAGCTGACATAATGATTAAACGTGGAATTAGCGGACTACCTGTTTTAAATGAAAATGATGAACTTGTTGGCATAATTACAAAAACTGATTTTGTAAAAGGTATCGCAACGCTATTTTGAGGGGAAAGAATGGAAATTAGAGAAGCAATATCCAAACCGCCTATTACAATTGATAAAGATGCTAATCTTTCACATGCTTTGGAGATAATGAAAAAAAATAACATTTCAAGATTAATTGTAATTGAAAATGGAAAGCTAGTGGGAATTATTACTGAAATAGATATAGCAAAAAAGCTCGGCTCATCGAAAGCTGGAAAAGTTTCATCCGAACGTTTGCATGTTTCGGCTGCCATGACAGAGAAGCCTATAACTATTTCATTGAATTCCAGCATTTCTGAAGTTGCACAGTTAATGTTAGAACATAGAATTAGTGGATTGCCAGTTATGGATAATGATAAAATTGTTGGTATAATCACTAGAAGTGACTTGATTAAGGCTTGCGTGGATAATACACAGCCAATTGAACAAATTATGACCAAAAATCCAGCAACAGTTTCCGCATCTACTCGTGCTGTTCATGCAAGAAGGATTTTATTAGACAGGAAAATCAGCAGACTGCCGGTTGTAGAAGAGGGAAAATTAATTGGCATTGTTACTGAAGAAGACTTTGCTAAATACATGGGGGCATTCAAAAAAGTTGTTCCAGACCGATTTAAGTATTCAAGAATCAGGAAATTGCTAGTTGAGGATATAATGACTCAAAATGTCCAGTCCGTTAAACAATCTGCTACTGTAGGGGAAGTTGCAAAATTAATGCTTGATTACAGTTTCAGCGGGGTGCCAATTGTGGACAAAGATGATAGAATTATAGGTATAGTTACAAAAACTGATTTACTTAAATCTATTGCACAAAAAAGTTGAGTTAGATGGAAAGTTCAATCCCACTTGAAGGGATTTCAGCTCTGGTTAAAATTCCAGTTTACTACCTTAAAGGTGCGCTGCAAAAAGGTTCAATTCAACTTATTACTGATTTTTTGATTCCTTACTTGAGATTTAAGAAAGATATAAAACATCTTGAGAGGGGAACCGTAATTTTTCTTGGAAATGGAATCAGTGTAATTCGTGGTTTCCCGAGGATAAGGAGAGCACTTATTTTAAGCGCTGCATTAAGGAGATACTTCAAAACAGAAGTTGCTGTTGAAGAAAAAATGAATGGCTATAATGTTCGATTAGCAGCAATTCAAAATGGAATTGTAGCTTTAACTCGCGGCGGATTTGTTTGCCCATTTACTACTGAGAAAGCAAAAGAATTATTGCATCTGCAGGCTTTTTTCAAAGATCATCCTAATCTTACGATTTGTGCAGAGATGGTGGGGGAAGAAAGCCCTTATGTTGTTCATAAATATGAGGAAGCAGATCACTTTGGAATCTTTATTTTCGATGTTCGTGAGCACTTAACTAATAAGCCATTGCCTTTATTAGAACGCAGAAAATTAATTGAAGAATACAATCTTCCCCAAGTTAGATTTTTTGGGATATACTATGTTAACGAAGCCAGCTCAAAAATCATGGAAATCATTAAACAGCTAAATGTAACCAACCGTGAGGGAGTTGTAATAAAAGATCCGAAGATGGAAGCTCCTCCTATAAAATATACTTGTTCAAGATCGAACGCTGGTGATTTGGAATATGCTTTTAGGTTTTTCTTTGATTATGGAAAAGATTTTTTCTTTAGCAGAGTAATTAGAGAAGGTTTTCAAGCAGTAGAGCTAAGAGAAAAAGAGCCAGAGCTTGAAAGACGAGCGTTGCAACTTGGTAAAGGCATATTGTATCCAATGGTTAATTCAATCCAAAAAGTTGCATCGGGTGAGGAAGTGGTTGAGCCAGTTGTAATCAAAGTTCGAGAAGTTGAAACTGCTGAGAACTTCATTAAACATTTAAGGCGCATGGGAGTCATAGCTGCAATCGACAGAGTTGAAGTGCAAAAAGATGGAACTAGTTTAGTTCATTTAAAACGCATGCATCAAGCCACTACTAATAAAATTAAGGCATTTTTGGTGGGAATGGGCGGTTTAGATTAATTTCATCAATATTTGCTCTCTAAGTTTTGGAGGAAAAAATTCAGTTGGTTGATCTAGCAATAAAAGGCGGAAAAATCGTTTTTCCAGATGGAATTGTTAATGCCAATTTATTAATCGATCGAGGAAGGGTCATAAAGTTAACGAAAATACTTCATCCCGCTGATAAGATTGTAAACGTTAAAAATAAGCTAATTTTACCTGGTCTTATTGATTCTCACGTTCATCTCAGGGACCCAGGACTAACATACAAAGAAGATTTTTACACGGGTACAATGGCCGCGGCAGCTGGTGGTGTAACATCAGTTTTCGACATGTCAAACAATAATCCATTAACGATCACGTTAAAGGCCTTTCAACAAAAAAGAAAAATTGCTGAAAAAAAAGCAGTTGTTGATTTTGGATTAGCCGCTGGAGTGAGTTCAAACACACTAGAAGAGATTCCAAAGTTAGCAAAAGCAGGAGCTATATTTTTTGGAGAAATCTATTTAGCAGATTTAACAAATTTGTTAGTTGATGAATCAACATTAGCAAAGGCACTTAAAATTATAAAAAAAGTAAATTCAATTGCTGCTATACATGCGGAGAGTGAAAATATTTGTTCTAGTTTATTTGAAATTTATAAAAAAGAAACAAAGGACCCATTACTTCATTTAAAAACTCGTCCGAATGTTGCTGAAGCCGATGCTGTTTTTAAAACACTGCTCCTCTTATCAAAGGAAAAGATAAATACTCGAGTACATTTCTGCCACATATCTGCTCGCGAAAGCATTGAAATTTTGGAGCAAATGAAAAACAAACTGCCATTTACAGTCGAAGTAACTCCGCATCACCTCTTGTTAACCGCTGATGATTTAAAATGTATGAAGGGGTTCGCAAAGACGAATCCACCTTTAAGATCAAAGCAAGATCAAGAAGCTCTGTGGAAAGGAATTCGAAGTGGATTAATTACTACAATTGCTTCAGATCATGCGCCACACTCAAAAGAAGAAAAAGAATCAGAGAATATTTGGAAAGTTCCTAGTGGAATTCCCGGTCTTGAAACGATGTTAATGCTAATGCTTACCATGGTGAATAAAAAAAGGCTTAATCTCACGAAACTAGTGCAGTTAACTTCAGAGAATCCAGCCAGAATTTTCGGCCTTTATCCAAGAAAGGGGTCGCTGAAAAAGGGTTCAGATGCTGATTTAGTCATAGTTGACCTCAAGAAAAAAACCAAAATAAAAAGCGATAAGTTCTATAGCAAGTCCAAACTCACTCCATTTGAGGGATGGATAGTCCAAGGTGTCCCAGTAATGACATTCGTTCGTGGGCAATTAGTAATGGAAGATGGCACGGTATACGGGCAAAGGGGCTACGGCAAATTCCTCCATCCGCAAAGTTAAAGGCGAAACATTCCTACTCAAGGTTCTAAAAACTAATTTATTTACCCTCAGATGGTTGCACATCTTGGGCTAAGCTTAAGATTTTTTGTCCTAGTCTAAGTCTTTTATAATTTCTAGCACGCCAGGCAGATTGCAAGACACAAAGAGAGAAAGCAAGGCTCCGGAGATATTATGAAATTTCTCTTCGGGTAAGGCTTTCTTTATCTTTATTTTTTAGTGCTCAAAATGCAAAACAACGGAAAATATGATTTACATATTTCGATTCCGGTTGGTCTGATGTCAATTCTAATTCATCATCAATTTTTTTGCTCGTTCTTGTATGTTCCTAAAATAGCCATGTAGTTCTTAAATTCTCTCTCACTGAGCCCGACCGTTTCCCAGGCTTTTTGTTCAATCTCAATGAGCTGCCGATCTGTTAGCAAACTTTTTAATCAAAAAAGGTTTTTTCTGAGACCTAA
>JACRDV010000138.1 GCA_024860865.1 Methanobacteriota archaeon
CGGCGCCGGCCGCAACGTAAGCGCGGTGGATATTAAGGATCGCCTCCGGCCGGTCAAAATTTTGCGCTTCAAAGCATTCTCCCGGCCGCATCCCCTGCTCCATCAATTGCGTTCCCATGGCGCCGTCCATGACCAAAACGCGCCGCCGAATCTCGGATAGAAAATTATTCACCCGGGAGTCTCCTCATCACTAAAGCATCTTCACCATCGGGATAATGCCCTTTCTCCACACCAATTTCTTTAAATCCTAACTTAGAATAAAAATATTGAGCAGCTGAATTGCTTGCTTTTACTTCTAAATATACTCGCTTTGCTCCCCTACTTTTTAATCTATTTATGATATTGGTCATTAAAACAGTTCCGATGCCTTTTTTCCTATAACTGGGGTCTACTGCTATTGCTAGAATGTAACCTTCTCCTTTCCATCTAATTGTCCCAATGATACCAACTACATATCCAACTACTAGCCCATCTATTTCCGCAACAAGAAAACCAGAGGGGGTAATTCCATAATACCTCGAGAGCAATGAAAGCGGGGTTAAATGATCAATTGAGGCTTTTTCAATTTCTAAGATACTATCTCTATCTCTTAATTCATGCATTCTGATAATAATGGAGTTTCCGATATTGATGCACCGTTATCAATATCTCTCTTTAAATTCTTCCATTAGTCTTTGATACTGTTCTAATTGTTTCGTTCCTATAGGTTTCACTTTCTTTAGCGCTTCTTCAAAATGTTTCTTTAAAATCTTAAAATCTAAGCGCCCTTGGCTATTATGGTTTATGAATTCTCTAATAGCTAGCATAGAAGCCTCTCTACAAACAACTTCAATATCTGCACCAACATAATTTTCAGTTTGCTCGGCTAGAGCATTTATGTTTACATCGTTGTCCAAGGGCATACCACATGTATGAATCTTAAAGATTTCCTCTCTTGTTTCTCTATCTGGAGGAGGTATGTAAATTAATCTATCAAATCTTCCAGGTCTTAAAATAGCAGGGTCTACAATATCTGGTCGATTAGTCGCAGCTAATACGACGCATCCATGCAACTCTTCAAGTCCATCAAGCTCAGTTAAAAGTTGGCTGACCACTCTTTCTGTAACATGTGAATCTTCATGTTCAATCCCTCTCCTCGGGGCTATGGCATCGATCTCATCAAAGAAAATAACACATGGAGCAGCTTGTTTTGCTTTTTTAAATACTTCTCGAATGGCTTTTTCTGATTCTCCGACAAATTTTGAGAAAAGCTCAGGTCCTTTAATAGAGATGAAATTGGCTTCAGTTTGAGTTGCAACCGCCTTTGCAAGCATAGTTTTCCCGGTACCTGGTGGACCATAAAGCAGAATCCCTTTTGGAGGCTTAGTTTTAGCATACTTAAAAACGTCTGGATATTTAAAAGGCCATTCAATCGCTTCAATCAGTTCTTGTTTAGCATCTTCTAGTCCACCGATGTCTTCCCATTTAACATTTGGAACCTCAACAAATACTTCCCTTAAAGCAGAAGGCTCAATCTCTTTTAAAGCATTTACAAAATCACTCATGGTTACTTTTAGTTTAGTAAGAACTTCAGGTGGTATTAATTCAATTTCAAGGTCGATCTCAGGAAGCACTCTTCGCAGTGCATGCATAGCCGCTTCTTTACATAAAGCCGCGATATCAGCACCAACAAATCCGTGGGTAACATCAGCAAGTTTTTCAAGGTCAACATTTTCAGATAATGGCATACCGCGGGTATGGATTTGAAGGATTTCTTTTCTTCCATTTCTATTTGGAACTCCAATGACTATTTCTCTATCAAAGCGACCAGGTCTTCTAAGTGCCGGGTCAAGAGCATTCGGTCGATTGGTAGCACCGATAACTATGATTTTACCTCTAGATTCTAAGCCATCCATTAATGCAAGCAATTGGGCAACAACTCTTTTTTCAACCTCACCAGTAACTTCTTCTCTCTTTGGTGCAATTGCATCAAGCTCATCAATAAAAATTATACTTGGAGCAAGCCTATTCGCATCATCAAAAATTTCTCTAAGCCTAGCCTCGCTTTCACCATAATACTTGTTTATTATTTCTGGTCCATTGATATCTATGAAATGTGCATCAGTCTCATTGGCAACAGCTTTAGCAATCAGGGTTTTGCCAGTTCCAGGTGGTCCGTGCAGCAATACTCCCTTAGGAGGCTCAATCCCAAGTTGTTTAAAGACCTCTGGATGCCTTAAAGGCAGCTCAATCATTTCTCTGATTTTTTGGATTTCATTGTGGAGTCCTCCGATATCTTCATAAGTTATTGCAATTCTTTCTGCGACTTCAGCAGGTTTTTCACTTATTTTAATGATTGTATCAGAGCAAACAAGTAAAGCCTCTGCTTTAGGTTTCAAATCAATAACAACGAGTTGAACAAATGATCCGAAAAAATTTATTCGTATTTTATCTCCTTCAACTAAAGGTAAGCCCTCCAGTAAACTTTTAACGCTTTCTGAAATATCTCTTATAAATGGCGACCTAACTTGTCCAATTAAAGCTAGGATAACTTTAGCAGCTTTTTCTGCTCTAATTTTTTGAATGCGAACTCTATCATCGAGCCTTATCTCTGCGTTGCTTCTTGTAATCCCATCAATTTGAATGATATCTTTTCCGCGATCTTGTGGATATGTAGGCATAACCTTTGCAGCTGTCTTTCTTTTGCCAATGATTGCAATTACATCTCCTGTTTGTAATCCAATTGTTTTCATATCTTCCGGATCTATTCTAGCTATTCCTCTGCCAACGTCTCTTGCGGTCGTCTCAGTTACTCGAAGAACTAATTCGGTATTAGTTAACATAAAGATCTCTCAGACATATTTAATATGATTCTTGGGACCCCGGTAATTTTTTCGAGTTCCGGTAGTGCCCGAATTTAAGTTAATTTACTATTTACTCAAGTATAAGTGTACCCCATGAATGAGAGGTGGAGATAATACAATGGCCTTCGGAGATAAAATGCTCAGCCATTTACCTTTACTATTTGCGACTCCAACTGTAACAAATCCAGTTCCAGAAGTCCAAATTTCAGGAATCTCGCACTTTAGCAAATAAGTTTTGGTTTCTCTTGGAGGTAGCTGAACATCTTCACTTATCCAAAACTCCTTACCTTTTGAAGATGTAATGCGAATATGTAGTTTACTATCAGAAAGTAAAACTGTCCCTGTATTTTTGACTGTTACGGAAAAATTTAAATCTTCACCCACTCTAGCGTCAGAAATATCGAATGATATCACATCTGCATCCTCAATGGACTTGACTTTAAAGATGATTTTAAGACTGCTTTCTTTAGAAGGATCTCCCTTTGATTTCCCATTAACAATGATTGGAGTTTGATCTCCACCTAAAGCTTGTATGGGAGCTGTAACTTTAATTGTTAAATAATAAATTTCACGCGAGTCCAGTAGTATATCAAATGGAGGAATTTTCTCAGCCGTTTTATCATAGATTTTTGCACCCCATGCCTCATGAACTTGCGAAATATCCCAAGATATTTCTATCTCATCTTTTACACTACCAACATTTTCAACAGCTAGCGTATAGGTTAATGTTTGTCCCGGTGCTATGTCAATGGATATTTCCTCAGGCATATAGCCACCCCGTGCATAGGTTTAGATAATAAAATCTTCATCAAAGAAATAAGCTGGTCTGCCTCAATTCTAAAAAATTCCACCTCCTTTTTAGCGCGATCTATGATAAGTGCAACTGTTTTTGGGTAAAGCTTTTGATAAGCAAGTTGAGTCAGTATGTCGCGCATGGACATGGAAGTTCCATTTCTCAGGTGCGAATGATACCAACCTACTACGTAGTTCTTTCCATTTCTAAGTTCTTCTGCTTTATTAGCTATTTTAACAGGGTCTAAATCCACCGATACTGAATCTCCCTCAGCGATTGCCACGGAATTAGTAATTTGCAATTTATCTTCAGCAACCTCACCAATCAACAAACCGCCAACTTCTTTATCAACGTATTTTTGAGCATGCGTGAAACACTTCTTAAGTACTTCTTCTTTTATTTGGAGGACTTTTGATTCAGCAAGCTTTTTTCTTAGATATACTCTTCGATTAGTCCTTTTTACACCTATACACAAAGTTAGATTATCTATATTTTGAACTCTGAGATTTTTTTCGCCCTTAAGGTTAAGTTTTTTTCCTTGGTGAACAAGTATAACTTCTTCATCCGCATCTATTTTAAGAAAATCTACGAGACGCTGCGTGATATAGTCCAAAGTATAATCTGGATGAACCTTCAACCTCAGTGGAGTTGGATTACCGAAAGCAGGAAATATCTTGACCATTTATTTAGACTCTAATAATTTTTTATTTGGAAGCCACGAAAGCTAATTTTTGCGCTTCTTCAAGTCTTTTGAAAACGAGCTTTCCTCCGCAAGCCAAACATCTTGCTACAAAATTCGTGTGCGCATGCTTGCAGGTGGAGCAGATCCATATGTACATCTTATCACCTCCTTTTTCATTTTTTAACGGTTCTTTTTTATTTTTATTTAGAAAATACTCTGAAATATCTCCTTTCAAGATTTTTTGCTTGTATTCGTTTGTAGCCTCGATGCACGTCTGAAATTTTATCTGAGTATCCTTTCTGGTGATATAGTTAAGCATAGCCTTCAACATTAGGATATACCCTGCTCTTCCAACACAAGTAGGATGCATTAGCAACAAAAAGTAGGACTCTCCAGTATTGATTGCACTCCGACAGGCGCAATCAAATCTTCTCATCCAAGCCAACAACACAGATCTTACTCCTATTTTGTAGGCAGCTGAATCGAAATCTCCACAATTCATTGGAAAAACAACTATATCATTCTTCAAAAAAGGTTGGAAATTAAATTCTTTTTGTGAGCTATCGTAAAAGAAATCAAGTTTTTTTAATGATATATAAAGAGCTTCATTCCAAAGCATGTTAGGGGCTCTAAATCCTTTTGGATCAAAATTAGGAATAATTTCGCGTATCATGCTAATAGCATTTTGTATTCTTGTGATTTGTGTTTGAGTCTCATGTAAAAAATGTAAAATTTTAGGATTTTGCTGAGTGCCATAACCAAAGTGGAAATCACTGTGGACTGCGAGTTCAAATCCATTTTCACTTAGTAACTTAATGCTCTCTGGATATCTCAATGCAGTTTCGGCATCTAGGAAGAAAGTTGCTGGAAAGCCATTAAGGATATTCATAATCCTCTCAATTTTGCCATTAAGATCCCCGAAGTATTCATATTCCTCTACATCAAAGGTAAGCAATAAATGTATTAACGGTTTCTCAGTCATTTTTTGCCTCTTTCAATCAAGCGATTTTTGCTTAATTCATTTGATA
>JACRDV010000141.1 GCA_024860865.1 Methanobacteriota archaeon
GCAAGTGCTTTTTTCATTAATACCGGATTTTTCACCTGAAATTCTGGAATCCCAATTTTAGATATAGGTTGGGATACTTCTTTTCGATAAAATAGAACTAAAACTGAAAAAGCAATTAACAAACTAACAATTGAAACTGGGGCCAAATACATCGAAAATTTTGCAAATGTGATGTTTGAAGAAATCCCAATGAGCATATTTTGAGGATTGCCAACTATTGTTGCAACGCTTCCAATATTAGCCGCCAAAATTTCTCCAATTAAAAAAGGAATTGGATTAAGCTTGTACAATCTGGCAACTTTGATAATAACTGGCGTGAACAATAAAACTACAGTATCATTAACTAGAATTGCTGAAAGTCCAGCTGTTGCAACTACTACTAGTGCTAAGAATTTCAAAGGAGTATCTGCAATCTTTACTGCTTTATAAGCTAGCCAATCAAAGAATCCAGCAATTGCCAAAATGCTAACTATAATCATCATCCCTAGCAAAAGTGTAATTGTGTTAAAGTCGATTGCTTGAAATGCTTCAGCTGGTTTTAAAATTCCAAAAAGAACCATCAATGTCGCTCCAAGCAAGGCAGCTGCTGGGCGGTCTATGCTAATTCTTGGAACACGCTCAATAGTTGCGATAAGAAAATAAGTTAATAAAAAAATAGCTAGCGCTACAATTAGCATAAAAAAGCTCAATTAAAAAGAAAAAAGAAAAAAATTATTCTTTCTTTTCTTCTTCTGAAGCAGGAGCAGCGGGTTTTTCGGGCTCTAGCGGCTTAGGAGCTGGAGTTGTCGCCATCTCATAACCTAGCCAAAATCCGATTCCAATCAAGACAAACATGGCCAGAACTACTGGTACGCCGATTCCCCATTTGAGAAGCTTAAGATTTGGCGGCGACATAAATGCTTGGTAGATTGCATAAACATAAAACGCTGCTATAGCGACCATTATTAGGCAAATGAGCCCTCCAATTGCTTGGTCTTTGCTCATTAATACACCTCCAAACCGGTAAAATAGTCGCACTTCTGTAATAAAAAGTTTGCCTAAATAAAAGCGCCAGCATCCTTTTGTTGTTGGTTTGTTTTTTCTTCAAACATTAGGGCTGCCTTTTCTAAATTGACTCCGTGCTCTGAAGGATAGGAATTTCGCTCTCTAATCCTTACAAAAATGGGGTAATTTACCGCCTCTCCAACAATTAATGCCTCTCCAATTTTCAATGTAGAAATTGCATCGAGCACGTCACGGGTAATTCCTTCAGAGCTTTTGCCAATGTGTTCAAGATCATATGGATTAGTAACTCGCAATATTATGTGGCTGTTACATTGGCTCAAAACAGTTGTTGAAAGCCTTACAGGACGCTGGCTAATTAAACAAAGTGAAGCATAGAACTTCCTGCCTTCACGAGCAATTGTTTCAATAATCCCTTTTGAAATTGCGCTTCCGCGACCAGCTTCAGGACAAAACTGGTGCGCCTCTTCTATTATTTCGACATAAGGAGGAATTTTTCCATCGCGCCTCAGATTAAACAATCGCCTAGAAAGATAGTTCACTATTATCTGTTTTTTTCGCAAATTTGTTATGCCACTTAAATCAATTATTGATGCTTGTCCCGGCTTAGCAATTTGATCTATTGGTGGATTATCATAGCGACCGAATAATCCAATTGTTTCTAAATTTTCAAGCCAACTAACTAAAGTTTCTTTAATTTTGATGTTTATTTGCTCATCTTGTACAACCCTGCTCATCAAATCCCTCAAATCAAATGGGCCGCCACCGGAATACATCCGCGCTTTTAACTCTTTAATAATTCTTGCCAGCTCACGTTTTTGAGGCGGGGTTATATCCGGTATGAACTCAGCTATTTGCTCAGGGCTCAGATTTGGCACTCCAATCTGAATTTCTTTGCTCTCAAAGACTTGAGTTCGATCAGAATAATCAGTATATTTTTTATCTTCAACACGTTTTGCAAAACCAGTGTACTCTCCATGGGCATCAATTACGACGACTGCAACTCTGCCATGCTCAGGTGTTCGATTGACCAGTTCTTCGATCAACACACTAGCCAAATATGACTTGCCAGCCCCGCTTATCGCAAGAATTGCCACATGCTTCTGAAGAAGTCTAGTCAAACTTAGCTTAACTTGTAGACCATGAAAACGGAGTGATCCAATAAACAGCCCCTTCTCTCTATCAAGCCCAATAAAATCTTGTAAAGTTCTTTCATCTGCCAAATAAATCTTCTCACCTGGAGAAGGTGGAAAAGTTGCTCTATCTAGACCATCAGAATTGTAAACAGCTAGAGGTCTCGCCTCTGCAACAGTATACTCCCAACGAGCTGCCGGATAAATCGAAGTTAATGACTTGCCGCTTCGCTCATACTCCCTAACAGATTCTGCACGAGCAAAATATTGGTTTGTTTTATATACATCGCTAACTGTTGCAACTAACTTTCCTTCTTTTGTTTTTAGCTCAACAAACTGACCTTTTCTAATAGGAATTACATCAACTTCATCATTTATCACAAAGGAAAAAGTCATCGAAGAAGGCCCTTCTGGCGTTGAAATTACTGTCCCGATTTCCTTCATAGTTCTCACCTAAAAGGTCTCAGATTTCGGCGAAGTTCAAACAAAGATATCGCTCTTCCAACTCTATCCATTATCTGCCCATGAACAAATTCTAAATTATCTTCAGAAAGTTTTGCTCGCACATCTGCTTCAGTTAAAACAGTTGGAAAAGCATAAGCATCATGATGTTTTGAAAGTGCAAATACAATCGAAGAGACAATATTTGCTGTTTTAGTGAGCTTATCAGTGCACAAAAATTCAATCCGCAATGGTCGGTCAAACATAGCTGGTTTCAAGTAAAGAGTAAAAATCTTTGAAGCCCAATCTATGTGAATATCTTGAAGTGTTGGATGTTTTGCCGGTGCATCTGAATATCTAAAGGCATAGCTTCGCTCTCCAACATCTAGTATATAGTGCAAGAAATGAGTATCGCGAATTTTATCAAAAATTTTGATAGATTTGTTGAACGTAACTCGGATTCCTTCATCAATGTGATTTTTCAATAATGATTCTAAAATTTTTCTTCTAAAAATGTCAATAAAGCGGGTGCCTCTGCTGTCTTCAACTACTCCAACTAAAAGTATCTTATTTTTTTCACATTGTTCATAAAGCTCCTCTAAAAGCTTGATTACCTCGGCATATCTGCTTTGAATTTTAGAATTTTTGCTTGGCTTATCAGAATGTTGTGGTGCGATTGACCCATCCAAGAAAATCACATCAGCAGTATATTTTTTGAGAACGTCGTTTGCAGTTTTTAATTCAGCTTTTTGTCGCTCTAGCGATGTGCTAAGTCCAAAATCTAGATAGGATAACGAGTCAAGGAGCAAAATAGTTGAAGGCTCTGGCATAGCCTCTGGATAATATTGAACCTTTCTCAAAACCCCTTCTCGATAGTTAAAAATCGCAGCAACAGCCCGAACTAAAATTAGATCGAGACTATGATAAGGCCGATTCACAACACCTCCATCGACCCCTATGGCCGTAAGTTGGTCCAAGTTGTGAGGATGAATTGAATAAACAAATTTATCTTCCGAAGTCTCAAATTCTAGCCCAAATTTTGGAGGATTTATTTCCTGCTTGAGCGCCCTAACTGCATCGCCTATCTCTCTTAAACTCCATTCAAATTCGAGAATATTCTTTGCAATTAACTCTAAAACATCTTCAGACGGCATTAAAGTCCTCGTATAGCATAAATCGGTTTATAATATCCCAGCTGTGGCTTAAATGCGTTTTTCTTTGTGTTTTTACGATTAAAAAGAAGGTTAATGTTATAGGGGGGGTTCACCGAAAGTATTCGAAAAGTTAATAAGAAAAAGCTAATAATAAAATTGTTTTTAACATGAAAGGAGTGAAAATTGTTTTTGTCGAATTTTCTACCCTAGCTTGGAAGCTATTATATCTTACGAATCTATAGAGGGCCCGTAGCTCAGCCAGGGAGAGCGCCTGGCTTTTAAAGGGGATGGCGAGAGATGAATCCCGAGTTTATTAAAGATGAAAGAAAATATAGAGCAAGAAGAGTGCATAAAGTATATAGAAAACTTGCTAAAGAAATATTAGCTAGGGTAAAGACCAGTAAAACACTAAAAAGAGATTTTGATTGGGCATTTTTTCCCACAAGTGTTTGCGATAGAAGAGCAGTAAAGGGTAATAAAACACATTCAATTGAAAATTTGACAAAAATACAAAATAAATTTCAAGAAATTCTAAAAAATTTTTATCTCGTCACCTCTTAAAGTAACCAGGTGGCCCGGGGTTCAAATCCCCGCGGGCCCGCTCTGATTTTGGAGGGAGTGGATTGGCTGTAAAAAAAGTTGAAGTGCTCAAACACCAACTCGTGCCAGAACATCGCGTTTTGAACGAAAAGGATGCGAAAAAAGTGCTTGCAAAATTTAATATACATCCAATACAATTGCCAAAAATCCTTGCAAATGACCCGGCTGCAAAATCTGTCGGCGCTAAACCTGGCGATATACTCGAGATAGCCCGAGAAAGTTCAACAGCTGGAAAAGCGTTAGCATATAGGCTTGTTGTGGAAGATTAGAGGTGGTTTTTTGAAATTCGGTACCAGCGACACATGGGTTTTAGTTGAAGCATATCTAAAAGAAAAAGAACTGGTAAGTCAACACTTGGATTCTTTTAATGATTTTATTGAAAACAGGTTACAAAGAATTATTGACGAAATCGGAGAGATTGATCCAGGATTAGAGCGTTTTAAAGTTAGGCTTGGAGAGATAAGGATTGGAAAACCTCTCGCCAAAGAAGCCGATGGTGCTGTTAAAGACATCTATCCAATAGAAGCGCGCTTGCGAAATTTGACTTATGCTGCTCCAATTTTTTTAGAAATAATCCCAGTTAGAGATGGAGTTGATCAAACACCTGTTGAAGTTCAAATAGGCATGCTTCCAGTCATGCTCAAATCCAAAGTTTGCCATCTGCATGGGTTATCTAATGAAGACTTAATTAAAGTTGGTGAAGACCCCCTCGAACCTGGCGGTTATTTCATAATTAATGGCTCTGAGCGAGGCCTAGTAACAATCGAGGATTTAGCCCCAAACAGAATCATGGTTGAACGAACTGAACGCTATGGTAGAGTAGTTGAAGTCGCAAAAGTCTTTTCTAGGCGACGTGGCTATCGAGTTTTGGTTGTAGTTGAGCGGAAAAAAGACGGTATTCTAAGCGTATCCTTCCCTTCTGTACCCGGTCAAGTACCTTTTGTTATTTTGATGCGTGCTCTTGGAGTGGAAAAGGACCAAGATATTGTGAATGCAGTTTCAAGTGACCCAGAAATTGTTCGAGAAATGCTGGACAACATCGAAGCCGCAAGAGAAATTGAAAGTCAAGAAGATGCTCTCGAATATATTGGAAAGCGTGTTGCTGCAGGTCAAGCCAAAGAATATCGACTAAGGCGCGCTGCTCAAGTTGTTGATACCTATTTGCTCCCTCACATTGGTATATCAGCTGAAGATAGAATACGCAAAGCATACTATCTTGGAAGAATGACTGAGAGCACAATTGAGCTTGCACTTGGAAAACGCGGTGAAGACGATAAAGACCACTATGCGAATAAAAGACTCAGACTCGCAGGGGATTTAATAGAAGATCTATTTCGTGCTGCTTTTCTAAATTTAGTGAGAGATGTTCGCTATCAACTAGAGCGTTCTTCAATGCGTGGGCGTGAACCTAATATTCAAACTGCAGTGAGAGCTGATGTTTTAACTGAACGATTGTTGCATGCTTTAGCAACTGGGAATTGGGTTGGTGGTAGAGCCGGCGTGAGTCAGTTGCTTGACCGTACAAATTATCTTTCAGCTCTTTCTCACTTGCGGCGAGTTATTTCACCATTAAGTCGAAGTCAACCTCACTTTGAAGCGAGAGACCTACATCCCACCCAATGGGGCAAAATCTGCCCTGCAGAAACTCCAGAAGGCCCTAATTGCGGTTTGGTAAAGAACTTAGCACTTTTAGTGAATACCTCAACAGGAGCAGAAGTTGGAACTATTTTAGAAACTCTCCAAGATCTTGGAGTAAAACCTCTACAACAGGTTGAACGGAAAAAACTAGCTCGTGTTTACCTAGATGGTAATTTAATCGGCATCCATGAAAATCCGGAAAGACTTACAAATCAAATCCGTGAAAAACGCAGAAAGGGCCAAATTTCAAGCGAAGTTAATGTTGCTTATTATCCTGAAACAAATGAAGTTCTAATTAACGCTGATGCTGGTCGAGCTAGAAGACCCCTTATCATTGTTGAAGATGGAAAAACAAAGCTCACAGAAGACCACATCCAAAAATTAAAAAACAGAGAACTTCGCTGGAGTGATTTAATCAGACTTGGAGTCATCGAATATCTTGATGCTGAAGAAGAAGAGAATACCTTTATCGCACTTTCTGTTGACTCTCTAGCAAAAGAGCATACTCATCTTGAAATTGACCCGGCTGGAATTCTTGGAGTTTGTGCCGGAGTTATTCCATATCCAGAACACAACTCTTCACCACGCAATACAATGGGGGCAGGAATGGCAAAGCAAGCGCTTGGACTATATGTTGCTAACTTTAAATTTAGAGTTGACACTAGAGCACACCTCTTGCACTATCCTCAAGCACCAATTGTTAAAACAAAAGTGCTTGACGTAATCCATAGCGACGAACGGCCAGCAGGTCAAAATTTAATTGTCGCTGTAATGCCATTTGAAGGCTATAACATGGAAGATGCTGTAATTCTAAATAAATCCTCGATTGAGCGAGGGGTGAGTCGTTCAACTTTCTTTAGGACATATGAAGCAGAAGAACGGAGATATCCTGGCGGTCAAGAAGACAAATTTGAAATTCCGCCAAAAGATGTTCGAGGTTATAGAACTGAGGAAGTTTACAAGTTCTTAGATCAAGATGGATTAGTTTTAGTTGAGTCTGAAGTTGATGCAGGAGAGGTCCTAATAGGCAAAACTAGCCCACCAAGATTTCTTGAAGAAGCTGAAGAGTTCGGGATAGTCGCAGAGAATCGCCGAGAAACTTCTGCCACAATTCGCCATGGTGAGCAGGGCGTCGTGGATCTGGTAATTCTAACGGAGAACTCAGATGGAAATAAACTTGCTAAAATTAGAGTGCGAGATTTAAGAATCCCGGAACTCGGAGATAAGTTTGCTTCTAGACACGGTCAAAAGGGGGTTGTTGGGTTAATAGTACCGCAAGAAGATATGCCATTTAATGGTGAAGGCATAGTCCCTGATTTAATAATCAATCCTCATGCAATTCCTTCAAGAATGACTGTTGGACAAGTCTTGGAAATGATAGGCGGTGTTGTCGGATCTACTGAAGGCAGAAGAGTTGATGGAACTGCTTTTAGTGGGGAAACCGAAAAAGATCTTAGAGAAGCGCTGAGAAAAGCTGGATTTAAACATAATGGAAAGACTATCTTTTACAATGGTACGAGTGGACAGATAATCGATGCTGAAATTTTTGTTGGAATTTCATATTACCAAAAACTCCACCATATGGTTAGTGGAAAGCTTCATGCTCGCTCACGTGGTCCAGTTCAAGTCCTAACTCGACAACCGACTGAAGGCCGTGCCAGAGAAGGTGGATTGCGATTTGGTGAAATGGAGCGAGATTGCTTAATTAGCCATGGTGTAGCATTAGTGCTAAAAGAAAGATTGCTTGATGAATCCGATAAATACCAAGTTCTTGTATGTTCAAAATGTGGGATGGTTGCAGTTCGTGATGAAGCTCGTGGCAGGGATTATTGCTCAGTTTGTGGCGATGAGAGCGAAATCTATTCTGTAGAAATGTCATATGCATTCAAATTGCTTTTAGATGAGCTCAAATCGCTATGCATTGCTCCGCGGCTTAGATTGCAAGATATTGTTTGAGGTGAAAATCGTGCCAATCGTAGGTGCTCCGAAAAGAATATCAAAAATTGATTTTGGAGTGCTCTCGCCCGACGAAATCAGAAAGATGTCTGTCATCAAAATTATAACTGCTGATACATACGATGAAGACGGTTACCCTATTGAAAGAGGACTGATGGATCCAAAGCTTGGCGTCATAGATCCTGGCCTCCGCTGCAAAACCTGCGGGGGACGAGTTGGCGAATGTCCCGGCCACTTTGGGCATATTGAGCTTGCAGCACCAGTTATACATGCTGGATATGCAAAGCAAATCTATGAAATGCTTAGAGGCACTTGTCATGCTTGCAATAAAATTCTGTTATCTGGAAAACAAACTGAACATTTTAAGAAAACAATGGAAGAAGCTGAAAAAAATGGAGAGGATAAGTGGGTTATTTTGGATAAAATCTTACAAACTACCAGAAAAGCAAAAAAGTGCTTAAAATGCGGAACCGCACAAAAAGAGATGAAATTTGAAAAACCGACTACTTTAATTGAAGATGGACATAGATTAACGCCATCTGATATTCGAGACCGTCTAGAAAAAATCCCGAACGAAGACGCCCAGTTATTAGGAATTGATACTAAAGTTGCGCGCCCAGAATGGATGGTTTTAACTGTTTTAACGGTTCCACCAGTGACTGTGCGTCCTTCTATCACTTTAGAAACGGGAGAACGATCTGAAGATGATTTAACCCATAAGCTAGTTGATATCCTTAGAATTAATCAACGTTTGCGAGAAAACAGAGAGGCAGGAGCCCCTCAACTTATTATTGAGGACTTATGGGAATTACTACAATATCACATTACAACATATTTTGATAACGAAGTTTCTGGTGTTCCACCGGCAAGACACAGGTCTGGTCGCCCACTTAGAACACTTGCTCAGCGCTTAAAAGGAAAAGAAGGGAGGTTTAGGAGCAATCTTTCAGGTAAACGTGTTAACTTTTCTGCGAGAACTGTCATATCTCCTGACCCAAATATCAGCATAAACGAAGTTGGCGTGCCTGAAGTAGCTGCAAAAGAACTCACTGTTCCTGAAAAAGTTACATCCCGCAATATTGAGGCGCTAAAACAACTGATAATAAAGGGTCCAAATGTACACCCCGGGGCAAACTATGTTTTACGCCCAGATGATAGAAGAATTAAGATTACTGATGAAAGTAAAGATAAAATTATTGCGGAATTGGCTCCGGGCTACACTGTTGAAAGGCATCTTGCAAATGGAGATCTTGTTCTTTTTAACAGGCAACCATCGCTTCATCGGATGTCAATAATGGCTCATGAAGTAAAAATCATGCCATATAAAACTTTTAGGCTAAACCTTTGCGTATGCGTAGCCCCTGAAACAAAACTAACACTCGACGGATTTCAAAGACCTATAGAGCAACTTAAAAATTGTTGGAAGGAGTCTCAAGTAATAACCTATAAAAACAATCAAAAGATTTTTAAAACGTCTTTATCAGCTTTTTGGAGCTTGAAGCCAAAAGATTATGGCAAACGCATACTTAAGATAAATACAAACAACGAGAGAGAATTAATAGCAACTGAAGATCATCCAATCTATACGATAAGGGGTTTGGTAAAAGCTGGTGATATAAAAATTGGTGATAGGGTTATCGTTTACCCAATAGAATTCCCTGAGTATGAAGATGTAGAAAAGGTAATTCTAACTGAAAATGATATAGTTAAAAGTGCTACAAAACAAACTTATGTTAAACATCTAATAAGTGAATTGAAAAAAAGAAATCTACTACCACTTGCTCTATTAAACAACCCGAAAGCTTTGATATTAACTAAGTTACTTGGTCATATTTTTGGAGATGGGGCATTAATTTTGAAAGATGACGTAGGAAGAGCTGTATTCAGAAGTGATGTTGAGGATTTGGAAGATATACAAAATGATATTAGAATGCTTGGATTTGAGCCTGGTGAGATAAAAACAAGAGAATATAATGCTGAAATAACTACATACGAGAGCAAGAAATTAAAAGTTAGTTCTGTTGGAAGCAGTTTTGAAGTAAGAAACAAAGCATTTGCTACTTTGATGAAGGCTCTTGGTGCACCAAATGGGGATAAAGTTTTGTTAGATTATAAGGTTCCAAAATGGATTTTGGAATCGCCAAAATACGTTAAGAAAGTATTTTTGGCCGCATATTTTGGTTCTGAATTGACAATACCTGCCCTAAGGAAAAATTGCAAAAAACTGTTCAGGGAACTTGTGTTTAAGATAAGTAAGATAGAAGATAAAATAAATTATGCTGATGACTTTATTAAAGGTATCGAATTCTTGCTAAAAGAATTTGGCATATCCATATCGTCAATCTCAAGAGAAAATGGAAATATTAGAAAAGATGGTAAAAAGACAAAAATAACAATAGTAGCACTTTGCTCAGACTTAGAATCTGCTATCAATTTCTTTGGGAAAATAGGTTACATATACAATAGGAAAGCAGATTCTATCGCAAGACTAGCATATCAATATCTGAAATTTAAGAAGGAAGAACTTAAAAAACGTAAGAAGATTCTATCTGACATAAAGGTTTGGAATAGAAAAAGTGAAAGCTTACTTTCTATAGCTAGAAGGAATGGTATAAGCGTAAGCACATTATATAATTGGAGAAGTAGGGGTGTTAACGAAGAATCACTTAACACATCGCCAGATTTCCTTGATTTTGATGAATGGTTAAAAACTAATTGCTATGATGTTAAAAGTGGGCTTGTAATTGAGAAAGTGATTAGTGTTAAAGATACTTTTACACCATATGTTTATGATATAACTACAACTGCTGACACACATAATTTTATTGCTAATGGCTTTCTGACTGGAAACTGCCCTCCCTATAATGCAGACTTCGATGGGGACGAAATGAACCTACATGTAATGCAAGGTGAAGAAGCGCAAGCTGAAGCACGAATTTTAATGCGTGTTCAAGAACAAATTCTTTCACCGCGCTTTGGTGGACCAATTATCGGCGGAATTCATGATCATATCTCTGGAGCATTTATATTGACTAGAAAAGAGACCGCCTTTACCAAAGGAGAAGCTTACCAATTGCTTAGAGCTGCTGGAATTGAAAAAGATCTCCCAGAACCAGCTATTAAAGAACGCAAAGCTGAATACTGGACTGGCAAACAACTTTTTAGTATGGCGTTGCCAGAAGACTTTAATCTTAGTTATAAAGCAAAATTTTGTACAAAATGCGAAAAGTGTCTGAAAGAAAAATGCCAAATTGATGCATATGTTGTGATAAAAAATGGTCAGTTAATTTGTGGAGTTATGGATGAAAAATCATTTGGCGCTTTTGCTGGAGACTTACTTGATCGGATAGTTAAAGATTATGGTACTGATGTAGCAAGACAATTTCTAGATTCAGCAACTAAACTTGTAGTTAAATCGCTTATGAAAAAAGGTTTTAGTGTTGGAATTGATGAGGAAGATATACCAACTGAGGCAAAAGAACGAATCGAAGATATATTGGACCGCGCGAAACAAAAAGTTAACGACCTCATTGATGCCTACAAAAAGGGAGAACTTGAACCCCTACCAGGTAGAACTCTAAAAGAAACTCTTGAAATGCAAATAATGAGAGTCTTAGGTGAATCCAGAGATAAAACTGGTAAAATTGCTAGCGAGTATTTGGGTCTTAGTAATCACGCTGTTTTGATGGCTAAAAGCGGTGCACGCGGAAGTATGCTAAATCTTACCCAAATGGCCGCTTGTGTTGGACAGCAAGCAGTTCGAGGGGAACGGATTCATCGTGGTTACCGCAATCGAACCTTACCTTATTTTAAGCCAGGAGACCTGGGTGCAGAAGCTCATGGATTTGTAAGATCAAATTACAAAAGTGGACTTAATCCGCTCGAATTTTTCTTCCATTCAATGGGGGGTAGAGAAGGATTAGTTGATACTGCAGTCAGGACTTCACAAAGTGGTTACATGCAACGGAGATTAATAAATGCGCTCCAAGACCTCAAGGTTGAATTTGATGGAACAGTGCGCGATAATAGAGGCGTTATAATCCAATTTAGCTATGGCGAAGATGGAATTGATCCCTCAAAAAGTGATTGGGGTAAAGCAGTGAACGTTTATAAAATAATTGAGAAGGTTTTAGGTCCGGAGGCCAAAGCTTGAAAAAAGAAGGTTCTAAGAATGAACAAAAAATAAAAGCATTAAGAGATCATAAACAAAATAACAAAATAGAAGATTTAAAA
>JACRDV010000140.1 GCA_024860865.1 Methanobacteriota archaeon
AGATCTCTTAACCTTGCGGGCATGAATGCGCCATCGCTCAAGCTTCCTCTGCTTCCATCTGCAATTCTAATTGCAGGTCCAGCTCCTAATTTTGCATAACCATATGCGTCTAAACTTGGAAAATCTGCAGCAGTAGTAGTGTCTATAATAATTGCAAGATCCGGATTGAGTTTAAAGGCAGAAACTGTTGCTCCTCTTAAACCAATTTCTTCTTGAACATTTCCAACTGCATATATTGTCGCATCAATTGGATCCAATTGTTTTATAATTTCAATCAAAGCCAGGCAGCCCAACCTATCATCAAAGGCTTTCCCAACAATAAAGTCCTCATTCAAGTCAGCCAATTCTCTATCCAGACTAATTGGAGATCCAACTTGAACTCCAATCTGTTTTGCATCTTCTTCATTCACACAACCAATATCAATAAACATTTCTTCAATTTCTGGTTGCTCTTTCTTTTTTTCTTGAGGTAAGAACTCAAATGGACTGAAAATTACCCCGGGATAATTTCCACTTTTGGCATGAACGACAACCCTTTGACCAAGCAAAGTTTGGTTTACTATCCCTCCAACTTTTGCAAATTTAGTAAATCCCTTTTTATCAACATACTTAACTAATAATCCAATTGTGTCGATGTGCGCACTGAGCATTATAACGGGTCTGCCTTTTACTCCTTGCTTTTTTGCAATCAAATTTCCAAGATTATCAACTATTATTTCGTTAACATATGGTTTCAATTCGCGAGCCATTATGCTACGCACGTCGTCTTCAAACCCTGATATCCCGCTCGCTTGGACCAATTCTTTAAGCAAGTTTTTCATAACCTATACCAAAAATAATATAGACTAAACTCATTCACTTTAAATTTAAATCCTTTATTGTGAGCGCATATGAGGCTTCAAATTACTTTAATTCCGCCTGAATCGAAAAAATTGATTGCAAAAGCAGTCGTGGAGCTTGATGTAGTGAAAAATGCCTTAAAAAATGGAATCATTGCCATAGCTTTGGGCACCACAACTAGCTACATTGCAGAGGCTCTAACAAACAAACAAATCCCTAAAGAGAAATATGTAGCTGGAATTGTAACCCAAGATAGAACTTGTGTAGTTCCAACAAATGAAAGAATTTCGGAGATAATTTTGAAAAATGGGCGACCATATCCAGTACCTATCGACAAAGCAGTTGCAGAGATGGATGGAAACGACGTTTTCATTAAAGGTGCAAATGCGGTTGATCCTGATAGACATGCTGGAGTTTTTCTTGCAAGCACTGTTGGAGGAACAATCGGTCGCAACCTTGGAATTTTAATGGCGAGAGGCATAAATATAATCGTTCCTGTTAGCTTAGAAAAGTTGATCCCAATATCAGTAATAGAAGCGAGCAAAGAAGCGGGAATTACAAAAATTGATTATTCAATGGGAGTTCCTATCGGTATTATGCCAATAGTTGGAGGAAAAGTTGTAACAGAAATAGAAGCGATTGAAATTTTAACTGGGGCACGTGCAATTCCGATTGGTGCAGGCGGGGTAAAGGGAGCAGAAGGCAGCATTACTTTAATTGTTAAGGGTACTGAAGAGCAAATTAAAAAAGCAATTGAGTTGATTGAAGGAATTAAAGGAGAGAAGGCAGCTGCTGTAAAGGCTGGAGATTGTGAAATTTGTACATATAGGCATTGCCCATTCTTTGGGCAAAAAGAGAGGACTACTTTCATAGGAAAGGTTAAGAGAGGTGGATGATGCCAAAAGTAGTTGTTTTATTGGCACCAGGTTTTGAAGAGGTTGAAATGGCCTCAATTGTTGACACTTTAAGAAGAGCCGGAATAGATGTTACATTAGCTGGGCTTCAGAGCGGTACGATAACCGGAGCTCATGGATTAAGAGTTATAGCAGATACCTTAATTGACACGATAAATCCTGAAAAATTCGATTCTGTCATTTTGCCAGGTGGTTCGCCAGGTTGGATGAATCTCAAAAAAGATAACCGAGTAATTAAGCTAGTTCAGGAGTTTAACAAAAAGAGGAAGATTATTGCCGCAATTTGTGGTGCTTCAAGTGTTTTAGCTGCTGCAGGAGTCTTAAAGGATAAAAGAGCAACAATTTATCCTGGCATGGAAAGTGAGCTGACTGATGCAAAACCTGCTTCAGAGCGAGTTGTTGTGGATGGAAAAATAATAACTAGTCAAGGTCCAGGAACTGCAATTGAATTCGGATTGAAGCTTGCCGAAATCTTAGTTAGCAAATCAAGAGCTGAAGATGTAAAAAGAGCAATGGTTGTCAAGTAAAGATGTTTCCAATGGGCCCGTGTTATAGTCTGGATTAGCATCCAGGGCTCCGGTCTTCGGGAGATACCCTGGGACCCGGGTTCAAATCCCGGCGGGCCCGCCACAAAACTTATTCGGGTCCCTTATCTTTTATTTATGATCATGATAATTCTATCTAGGAAACTGCGGGGGGAGGGGTCAACCAATCAGTTGGCAGAGCCTCTACAAGTTTCTCCTTCTTTTTGTATGCACTCTCGTTTATGAGGGATATGAGTTTGTTGGTCACTTCCTTGTATGGCTCCACGATCTGACCGATGGAGTAGTCTAAAAACTCGTGTTTCAGGGTTTCTATGGCCACGTCCTCACTCTTCTCATAAATATAGATGATATTTCCTTCCATTTTACCCGGGGTTGTCGAAGAAGATATCCAAAATTCTCAACTTTGGGGAGTAGCCGAAAGCCTTAATCAACAGTGATTCTCCGAGATTCTTGTACCTGACTTCGTTCACGCTCTCACAAATGTGGATTGGGGGCTTAAGTATTTATATGCTCTGAAAACTAATTTGAATAGTGACCCTTATGGCAGACGTTGGAGCTGAACGCTTGGCTCAGAAGCGGGTTGAGGATTTAATAGCGATAAGCCTATACCAGGCAAGGGCTAACAGGGTAAAGGAGTATGTGAGAGAGCTTTACAAGGGCTACGAACCCTACTTAAAACCATTAGAGAAAGTTAGGGAGATTTTAGCCAACGAAATAGCTGGAGAGAAAATGTTGAGCCAGGAGGTTGTTGAGCTTCGAAGAAGGGAGACACATTGAATGGCCACCTTCTACTTCGATACCTCTGCTATAGTAAAAAGATACCGTAAAGAAATTGGTTCTGAGATTTTAGACAAGATATTTGAACGTAAGGAGCACGCTTTCACTATTTCGTTCTGGAGCGTACTTGAGTTTATAGTCGCCTTCTCAACTCGAATGAGAAGGGAAGGGTTGTCAAGAGAGGCTTTTAATGCTGTTGTCTCACGTTTCCTTAAGGATGTTTTAGACAGGTTTGCCATAACTACTGTGAATGATGAACTTGTTGCTTCAGCGACTCCGCTAGCAGTTGAGCACGCTTTACCTTCAGCAGACTGTCTACAATTGGCTAGTGTGATACATATGAAAAAGGCCTTAGAACCCATAAAAGAAGAGCTTATTCTCATATGCTCAGATAAGGAATTATGCAGGGCAGCCGAAAAAGAAGGAATAGAATTCATTGATCCAGAGGAAAGAGATGCCTTAGAAAAATTAAGTATATAATTTGTAGTGATAATACTACTAAAAACTTAGGTAATTCATCTCCAAATATGAAATTAACTGGTTGCATATGAATTTTAAAAAAACATTCAAAAAAATAATCCAACAGAGGTTTCCCACAGAGATCTAACTTATTATCCTCAATCCATTCATTATGTTCCCCCTATAAACCTGCCAACAAAATTACAATTGGAACTTGACATGCCAATAAACTGTAAACTAGATAAGAATCCTGCTCAACTTTTTTAGTTTCAAACTTTTTCTACAGTAATTTTTTTGCCTTCTATACCGAGAACGACTTCTTTACCGGGTTTAAGTTTGATGTGTTTCACATAGCTTCTAGGAATCCTTATCGCAAGGCTTCCTCCATGTTTGAATATTTTTCTCCTCTCTAATTTTACCACTGGAATTTTATCAAATTCCTTTTCACTAATCCATTCTTCACCGCAGCTGGGACAAATTTCCCCTTTCACATAAACTCCTTTACGAAACTCGATCATTTTTTCTTTCATTTCGTTTTCGCAAAATGGACATTTAGTCATTTTTATTCCCTCAGTTATTATTTTACAGTGATTACCCACAACCAACCTCTTCTTATCGTAAATTCTATTTTAACAACTGACTCGCCAATCTCTGTTTCTAAGGTGCCTACACTTCCCTCTTTCTCTGGTCTACGAATTATCTTTGCTACCTTTAGATAATGCCTAAATTGTTCCGTTTTTTCAATTTTGTACCGTTCTTTCAACCTTATTGCAGCATGCCTAGAATATCTCAGCGGTAAATTATGTAATTCCCACTTCATCTTTTCCAGATTTAAATAGATACTTTGTGTATACTTAAAACTTTTTGTTCGACAGCTATTAAATAGAGTTGAATAAACCATTTTCTGAGAAATATCTCAGAAATAACCATTAAATTACCTAATCCTTGCTCAAATATTGCTTGCTAGTTCAAACGCTAGTATAAAGCTAAAAGGGCCGCTATAAATTGGATTCAAAACCCTTGTATTAGGACCCAGTACTAGTACTTTCGGTTCAGATGCCGAAGGAGAGCTGACTTCAGAGCACGACTATCTTCCGAGGACCCAGATTTCCGGCGTTGGTATGAGGATGTTATCCATGGCAGCATTGTTACAGCTCACCCTGCTTCGCATTGGGTTCGTCCACAAGAAATTCGGGATGACTCCAAAACAGATAGCATCATTCAATCCTAAGCAACTTTTTCCGCTATACCTCTCCTTCCTAACCTTTCTATATTTCCTTACCGCTAATGCCATTCGATTTATTAGTAAAAACTTTGTTAAAAATGCGGAGAGTAGATTTAACCTTTAGAATTAATCATAACAACTTCTCTGGCAAAATAACTTTTATTTCCCCAATTTTTCTAAAATCGTCATCTCTTGTAATTAATGCAGATCCTGTTTTTAAAGCGGTTGTGGCTATCAAACTATCCAATAAAGATAATTTGTATTTATTAATTAATTCAAGCATTATTGGTATTAAATCTTCAGAAAGGGGAATCGTTTTTAAAACATTTAGTTGAGAAAGATCGCGAAGATAGCTTAAAGCTTCACTTGCTTTTTTATAACCTAGATCCTGAAAAACTACCCAAACTACTTCAGCTAGGGTTACTGTTGATACAAAAACAGATTCAAATTTCTTTTCTTCTACCTTTCTTAATAGCTCACTCGAAGCTTTAACAAAAGTCCTTTCTTCAAAAATTACGTTTAGGAAGATGTTTGCATCCAAAACTATCTTCTTAATCTTCGCTCCCATTCTTTCTCAAACTCTTTATGCCATTCTAAAC
Source organism: Methanobacteriota archaeon (assembly GCA_024860865.1). Lineage (GTDB taxonomy): Archaea > JACRDV01 > JACRDV01 > JACRDV01 > JACRDV01 > JACRDV01. The sequence goes on from JACRDV010000140.1 coordinate 5,360, forward strand.
TGCTTTTACTTGGTTTCCCTAAACCCTTTAATTTTTCAACAATGCTAACTCTTCTAGGCTTTAAAGCTATTTCTTCTTTACGTAATTCTAAAATGACCTTACTCCCCTTACCGATAGCAAATGTTTCTCTTAGAGTTTTAGGCAAAGTTAATTGTCCTTTGCTTGTAACTTTAACTACATACTTTTCTTTTATTTTCATAAGTAAGAATTATATTTTCTTACTTTATAAATTTAATTGCTTTAAAGAAAGTGCGGATGAAAAGAAACACTCGGTTTGAAAGCACACATGGAATTTCAGAAGGTTCCCCTTGCAGAGCCGAGATTATTGTTGGATATCTCTTCCTGAAGCCTGGAATTTTTTTCAAAAATTCTTTTAGAGCTATTTTGGTATTTGTTTTTCTTGGTTGTTTAAAACTATCTTCTAGGAGATGGATATGGCACTGGAGAAGGTATAGGTGGTCTGGGAGTTGGAGGTCCTGGCAATCCCTTTGGTTTCCCTAATGATGCAAATATGTTGCCGAAACCTTTGAAACTAGTGATATTTGCATAAACATAATTTTGAATGATGTTAACGCCGCTTCCAAGAACCATTTCCCAAGCTGTTCCATTGTACTTGTACATTCTTAAAGTAGGCTCAAATACGTCAGCTGCTTCTGTTCTATTATAATGAATTTTAAGATGGACCCATGCTGGAGTGCTATTGGTTATCTTGAGATACTTACCAATGTTCTGCAAACCTGAAGGATCGCTTGCCAGAGCATAGGAAGAGTTTACTTTAATATCTCCAGAGTAAGTGAAGCTTGCCCTTGTATTTGTGAACAAGTTTTTGGTCATAGCATTGCCCGAGGAGCTCTCAGAGATGAAATCCCACCAATTATCGTTAAGAGTGTTGTTAGTAAGTATGTTGTTATCGGAAGAATCGAGGAAGATTCCATAGGAGTTATTTGTAATATTATTATTGGAGATTTTGCAATTGCTTCTCCCAAAGGCATATATCCCTGCTCTACCTGCAGCACCCTTAATAGTGAACCCGCTTATCTTTACATTGTTTGCAGAAATTGCAACTGCATTTTTGTTTGCAGAAATTGTAACTATGATTGTATTACCCGGGTCTCCAGAGGTCGACCTTAGAATCAACTTCTTAGTTATATTCACATTCTCATTATACGTGCCTGGGTCTACTGTTATGACATGCCCATCTAGCGTATCCCCATCGTCTATTGCTGCTTGAATGGTTGCAAAATTTTCGCCAGTATTTAAGTTATGAACTGAATTTACAAATATGCTCAGTTCAGCACTTTTTGTTGTTTGATTGGAATAAATGCTATGTATCAAAACAACAATTTCGTCAAAATATTTTACAACTTCTCCTGCTTTAGCATATCCTGACTTAATAACAACTCCATCTTTTTTGATCTCAACGTAAGCCTTGTCAACACCACCGCTCGACATGACATCTACTAGCTTTACTGAATAAGCGCCAACCGTTGTGCTTTCACCTAGGTTGAGGATTATATGCTCTTTAACAATAGCATCTACTTCCATTGGTACTAGTAAAACAAAAATAGCCAATGTGATGAAGAAAACAAATTTTATTCTCATACTTCAGAGCGCCTAAAATTTATTATCTTTGATAATAATTACTTTAATTAGAGCATAGTTATGATGGATAAATGTGGGTAAATATTATTATTTATATATTGCGCCCAAAAAAATTGGACAATTTAAAAATCGAAAATCGGAGAAAGCGTTTAATATAATTTTGAAAAGTTATATAATAAATAGCCAATGGGGAAAAAACCTCCTTCTTCTCCCCACTCTGCGAACAAATTTCAAAAATAGAGCTTTCACTAATTCAATTTATTTTTAAAATACTAGGCTCCGCAAATTTCTCTCAGTTTGTTTAGCTGATCATGAGTCCCAACCGCAACGATAACCATGTCTTCCTCGATAAATTTTCCTTCTTTGCTTGCTGCAATTACTGCAGTTCCAGTTTTTTCCTCAGATTTAACTCTTTTAATGTCTTTCCAATCATCGATGACCCTGATTTTACAATAAATTCTCCTATCTCGACCCCTTCAGCTAAACACAACCTGGTGATAAACTCAGCAACATGTGGTTTAATAGTGGCTTTTGCCATCACTCTGGCCCGCTATGGAAGGAGAGATTTACTTCATCAGCGCCAGCATGGTAGAGCTTGTTAATAGTTTTGGTCCTATTAGCCTTCACAATGACCTTGATATTTGGATTTAGATTTTTCGCTGTGAGCTATGAGTGTGACGAAAACATTTTGATGCATCATCATCGAGCGCACTGATCAATGATTGCGCTTTTTTATTCCAACTTCTTCAAGAATTTCATCGCTTGTTGCATCGCCATGAATTACTTGAATTCCTTGCTCCACTAGTTCTCTAACTTTTTCTGTGTCCTCTTTATTACCACAAAGTTTGTGCCAATGGCATTTAGGTCTTCCACAGCAACACTGCCAACATCTCCATATCCACAGATTATCACGTGATTTTCAAATTCTTTTTTTGCTTTCACCAATCCAAGCTCCTCCTCTAAGCTTTCTTTAACCCTAGTTTCAAGTAATGGTGGCAAAATCCAAAAAATAAATCCAATCCCGATAATTACGATTATAGTTGAGAGCACTTTACCATAAGCTGTTTCCAATGGAGCATATCCAATTGTTGTAATAGTCGCCACAGCTAAGTGAAAAGCATCAACTAAATCTAATCCTTCTAAAAAAGAAAATGCAACGGTAGAAAATACCACTAGAGAAACTAGACCTACAATTACAATGGTGAACTTATCTCTTAGTTTTTTTGCATTAAACTGCGCCAACCTTTTCTTTAAATCGTTTATAACTAAAAAGGGCTGCAATCGCACGAGCGGCTCTTTCTGCTGAAGGAAAGGCGGGAACATTCTCCTTCTCTAGCCGCTTCCTTTGTTGTAAAAGCTCTTCTTTTCCGATCAATGCAACTGAAAACGGCTTATGGGGATAAATCCTGTTGAGCTCTATTAAAGCCCCAATCACTTCTAGGCCTATTAAAGCGCGCATAGTAGCTATTGCAATAACTCCCCCAACATTAGGATCATCTAAGACCGATTTCATAGCTACAGTAAATCGATTTGTATCGCAATCTCCGGAAAGGTCTACCGGATTTGCGGTTACAACCCAAGGTGGAGATATGCTTGATATTTTTTGTTTAGTAATATTTTCAAGCTTAGCAAGTTTCAATCCATATTCTTCACAAACATCAGCAGCCATTACAGCCGGCCCACCAGCATTTGTAACAATTGCAACGCCATCGGAAGGCGGCAGCGGTTGATATGCCAATGATCTACCAAGGTCAAATAGCTCTTCTGAATCTCTTGCTCTAATTATTCCACATTGCTTGAATACAGCATCATAAACCCTGTCTTGCCCAGCCAGTGCACCAGTGTGACTTGCCGCTGCTCTTGCACCAGCAATTGACCTTCCAGCTTTCAACACAAGAATTGGCTTAACCCTTGTAACTTCCTTTGCAATATTCATAAATTTTCGCCCGTCTTTAACGCCCTCTATGTACAAAGTTACGACCTTAGTTTGATCATCATGAGCGAGATACTCAATTAAGTCTGCATCATCAACATCGCACTTGTTACCAACACTTATGAATTTGCTTAATCCAATGCCCTCTGAAACCATCCACTCAACTAAAGCAACTGCAAATGCACCACTTTGAGCTATGAATGAAATTCCACCTTTTGTTGGCATATCTAACCTTGCAAAAGAAGTGTTTAAGTTGTTAGCAGTATTCAAGTGGCCAACACAATTTGGACCAACAATGCGAATCCCATGTTTTTTTGCAATCTCAACAACTTGTTGTTCGAGCTTTTTTCCTTCTTCATTAATCTCAGAAAAACCTGCAGACTCGATTACAACTGCCCTTATATCCTTTTCTCCACATTCTTCCAAAACTTGTGGCACAACATTAGCTGGCACAATTATTACGGCTAAATCAACTTTTTCAGGAATTTCTTTTATACTTGGGTAGGTTTTAAGGCCTAGAATTTCGGTTGATTTTGGGTTTACAGGAAAGATTTTTCCTTTAAACCTAGCTTCAAGCAAGTTTTTAACTATGTTGTTTCCAAGCTTACCCTCGGTGCGAGAAGCGCCAATTATTGCGATGGCATTTGGCTCGAAAAATAATTTTAGCTGAGAAACAATCGATTTCATATAATTTCTTGAATGTAATTTAAATTTAAATTTGTTTTGAATGGATCCTTAATAAAATATAAATAGAACACAAACGAACGCAACTAAAGAGTTTGAGGAAGTTTTATTGAAAAAAATAGCAGTTTTTTCTGTAGTTATTGTAATGCTGTGTATATCCGCCTCGAAAGTTAGTGCTCAGACCCAGTATTCTACTTTTGATTTGTGGTTATATGGAAATGAAAAAATACAAATTGGAAAATACCAAATTCAGTTCGCAGATTTATCATCAAAAGAGACATATGCATTTGTGGTTGTCTATAAGGATGGGAAATTTTTATCTAACAATTGGCTAGAACTAAACAAACCACTTGAAGCCGAAACTCTCAAGATAACCTTTATTGAAGGATTTCAAAGACCAATTTTAGTTGCGCGCTTTAAAATTGAAACATCGGGCTTTAAAAAAGAGACTTTAATCCAACTTCCAACATTTAGTTTTGAAATTTCAAACATCGAAAATAATGTAACAATATTTTATTTCCATAAAAATAACGAATCGTTTTTCAAAAGAGTAAATTTACGCGAACCTATATTCATAGGCGGTTATAGAATTGAACCTATTAACATATCCGAGGAGTCTGTATTTATTCATGCTATAAAATCGTTAGTAGTATTTGATGGAGAAATGCGAAGAGGCACAATAGTCAACTTATCTGAGTACCAACTTAAAATCTTGGATGCTCTAGCTAATGAAAGTAAAGTTGGATTTGGAATTTGTCGCGAAAACTTTGTAATAAAACACTTATATCTGAGCAAGAATGATTTAGTTGATTTTAAGCTCTATAAGATTAAAGTCACTGGCGAGCCATTTATTGGCGTGGTAGAGACAAAGCTCCCGATAAAGGTTTTTGTGTTTAATGCTTCTAAGCTTTCAATACCAGTTTTTCCAGAGCTTGGAATTATAAAAAAGGTTAACAGATCGATTGTGGAAGTGGATGATTCGGTTACAGTAACTGTCACTTTTAAAAACTTTGGCCCAATACCAGCAAAAAATGTCAGAGTCTTCGAAATTATGCCTCCAAATTTTGTGCTTACGACTGGTAAAACATATTGGGATGGAAACCTAGATGTTAACCAATCAGTGACGTATCGGTATTCACTTACTGCCTTGAAAGTTGGAGACTATGAGTTGCCACCAACCCGAGCTATATTTTCCGATGAAAAGGGACAATATGAAACTTCTTCTGGATCGATTACTGGTTATGTAAAGAAGAAAGAGCTATTGCCATCTCTCGCAAAGTGGTTCAGAGATATTTTTAAAAAAATAGCTGAATTATTTTCGCGCTAAATCTCACTTGAGCGATTTATCATTTTAAATGCTACATAAACTACGAGAGCCCCGATGGCAACCGTAGCGGCTCCAAATAAAAATAAAACTTTAAAACCATAAAATTGTGAAATTAATCCACCTATTAACCCACCAAATATTGTTGAAATACCAATCACCGCATTGTAGACGCCTATTATCTCACCTTCTTTGTCTAATGGGGCTAATTTTATAACAACAGCAGATCCAGATACAGTAATAATTGCCCATGTAACCCCGATAAGGGCAAAAAGGAACGTAACTTCCCATACAGATTGAGCCCAAACAAAAAATAAAAGGAAAATTCCTCTGCTCAAAAATCCTGAAATCTGAACTTTCCGATGTCCAACTCTATCAGCTGCTTTTCCAACCCATTCATAACTTAGAGCTGAAGCCACAGCGTTAATAGTATAAACCAAAAAAATTTGTTGATTTGAAAGTTTTAATTGACTGGAAAGGAATACTGGAAATGGTGTAAAAACAGCTGTCCCTGCAACAAAAATTAGAAACGTGCCTGCTAAATAAAGAAAAAGTTCTTTTTCTACCATTGTTAGCTTTGGAACATGAAAGAGCATATGGGGATGATACTGACGTTTTTCAAAAAGTGAAGGGCGAGGCATTATTACAGCTGCTCTTTTCTTCGCGAAAAAAGTTGGATCGCGTCCCCATTTTAAAATAAAATAACTTGCAATTAAAGACATGATTGCTGAGAGAATAAACAAAGATTCTATTGAAAGCTTACCGATGGAAATAGCTCCGATGACTAAACCTAAAACCCAACCTATTCCGCAAATTTTATTGAATATCCCTATCTTCTCTCCAAGCTCTGCTGGAGCTACTGTATCTGCTATCAGAGCACCAACTGCAGGAACAGATGCTGCAACTAAAAATCCCTGCGCAGCTCTTATTAGAATTAATTGCTGAACATTTACAGCTAAAGCTAACAACAATGTTGAGATGCTCGTAAACAAAAATCCTAAAGCAATGAAAAGCATTCTCTTATGCAATAAATCTGAAATCTTGCCCCAAAAATAAGTAGCTGGAGTTGAGGCTAGAGAGAAAAGCGAAGCAAGCAATCCTACTTGGGTTAAAGAAGCCCCTAGGTTAACTGCATAAACCGGCAATATAGGTTCTATTATTCCGTTAGCAGCCTTATTTGGCAGAAATGCATGGAACCATCGTTGGTCGTTCTTTTGTGAGCTAAAGGTCAACATAAGGATGAGCTCTTTTATATAAGGATGAGATAAATCTTTCATTTCAATTTTAAAATAGAATTTTCTAACTGGAGTAAAAAAGGATTAAAAAACTTTAAGGAACATTTTTATATGTTAGTAGTCTAAAAAATTCTTCTGTGATAAAAGAACAAAACCCCTCCGGGGAAATAAGACTGTTGTTTATCCAGTTCTTTTGTTGAAGGGATAATTGTTGTTTTTATTTTTTAACAATATTAGAAATTCTAAATTGATCCTATGTCAACAATTAAATGATTCTACTTAAATTG
>JACRDV010000020.1 GCA_024860865.1 Methanobacteriota archaeon
ATAGACATTCACTCAATTTCAGCCCTGTCAATTGAGAGCGTTCAATTGGCCAAAGGTGAGAAAAAACCAGTTAGAATTGAAATTGAAATGTCCGAGTCAGCTGGAATTTTCCAGATTGGTGAATTATTGCAAAATAGAATTCAAAACTCAGGATTAAAAGATTTCATTGAAGTCTATGCAAAGGTAAAAGCAAGAGAGCGAACAATATTACAGGAAGTCCATATTTAATAAAACTAGGAATATTTTTCAATTTTTTTGGGCTAACTTTGCTTTATTCAAGTTTAGTTGAAGTTTTTCAGCAATTTGAGTCAACAACTAGTCGAATCAGATTAACGGATATAGTAAGCAAATTATTTAAGGGAAGCCCCATCAATCTTTTGCCCGTTATAATTTACATGTTGATTGGTAAAGTTTTTCCTTCTTGGGATTCAAGAAAGCTTGATGTAAGTGGATCTACTATTTTTGCTGCGCTTAAACAGGCCACAGGAGCAGATAATCCCACCATAATTAAAGCATTCAAGGAAACTGGTGATATAGGCTCAACTGCTGAGCTAATTTACAAAACTAAAAAACCAATTGCTCTGTTTTCAAAACAGCTAACTATTTCCGATGTTTATAATGGATTCGTAGATATTGCAAGAGTAACGGGCCCCGGTTCTCGTAAGAAAAAAGAGCGGATATTGTTAGGGTTGTTAAACTCAGCCTCTTCATCTGAGGTAAAATACATTCTAAGAAACGTTATTGGCGATATGCGCCATGGAGTAAACGAGGGGATTGTGGAAGAAGCTATAGCTAAGGCCTTTCAAATTCCAGTTGATTTAGTGCAACGCAGTTATATGATAGCAAATGATCTAGGCTTAGTGGCTCAAGTTGCAAAAAATTCCGGAATAACTGGCCTTAAACAGCTAAAACTTACAATAATGCGCCCAATAAAACCAATGCTAGCCCAGAGTGTATCCGATATTAAAGAGGCACTGTCTGAGATAAAGAAACCAGCATTTGAATGGAAACTCGATGGAGCAAGGGCTCAAATTCATAAGCAAAAAGATAAAATAAAAATTTTTAGCAGAGGAACAGAAGATATTACACAGGCTTTTCCTGAAATAGTCAAATCTCTAAAAGAGGGAATAGTTGCAAATGAAGCTATTCTAGAAGGAGAGATTGTTGCAATAGACCCATTGAATAGTAAACCGAGACCATTTCAATTCGTTTTAAGAAGGTTTAGAAGGAAATATTCGGTTTCTGAACTTGAAAAAATAATTCCAGTAAAGCTCTACTTGTTTGACTTGCTTTACTTAAACAGAAACTCGTTCCTAAATAAGCCCTTTACTGAGCGCAGAAATACATTAGAAAAAATCATAGTTCAAAACCCAAAGATAGAATTGACCAAGTTGGTTATAACTAATGAAATATCTGTAGCTCAAACGATGTTCAATGAGGCCATAGAAATCGGGCATGAAGGGCTTATGATTAAAGATCCAAATGCTAGTTATATTCCAGGAATTCGTGGCAAAAAGATGTTAAAAGTTAAGGCAGCGCTTGAAACTCTCGATTTAGCGGTAATTGAGGCTGATTATGGCTACGGGAGGAAGCACAAATGGCTTTCAAGTTATGCGTTAGTAGCTATGGATGAAACATCAGGTAAGTTGGTGGCAGTTGGCAGAGTTTTTACAGGTTTATCTGATGAAGAGCTCGAAGAGATCACAAAAAAGCTGAAAGAAATAGCAATTCAAGAGATTGGCAGGAGCGTTATAGTTAGACCAGAAATCGTTTTAGAAGTTGGCTTTGGTGAAATACAGAAAAGTCCAGTCTATGACTCCGGATTTGCGCTGAGATTCCCTAGGATAATCGCCATAAGAGAAGACCTAAGCTTGGAAGATATCGATTCGTTACAAAAAATTAAAGAACTTTACAAAAGGCAAACAAAGGCTCAATCTGGCGCAATTAATCAAATTAAAACACCTTGAAAGGCTTTAAATAGAATTTTAGAATTAGAAACTTCAATTTCAGCTTCTTCAGATGTTCAAACAAGAGAAGTTTGAATTTGAAAAGACCGAAGGGTTTTTATTTAAGTTTTGAATATCTGACTACCCACGCTTATGTTATTTTTGTTTAGTTAAACTTAGAATATGGTGATAAAATGAGATTTGATGCTATTGTAACTAAAAAAGTATACAAATTTGGTTGCCTCTTCAATTTTAAAAAATAATTTCATGAAAATTCTCTTTTTTAAGATATTTAGGTGGACGAGTGTACCCTCCAAAAAAACTTACACGATTTGAAAGAGCGAGAATTATTGGAGCGCGAGCGCTTCAAATTTCATTGGGTGCGCCAGTTTTAGTAGATGTTCCTCCTGATATGACTACTCCAATTGAAATTGCACTGTATGAACTTAAAAAAGGAGTGATTCCAATAACAGTTATTCGCAAACATCCTAGTGGCAAAATTGAAATTGTCGATTTAAAAAACAAATTATAATTGAAATTTTAATAAAATACTTATAAAATTATTTTTTGTTAGTATGTTTGTACATTACTATATAAACCTTGAGAATAAGCTAATTAATTGAGGTGGCAATTTGGGTCGAATTAGACAATTGTTTATCAAGCGTGCAGCATCGGAAGTCTATGAAAAGTTTAGAGAACAATTTTCAGCTGATTTTGAAAATAATAAAAAAATACTTGCAGAAGTAGCAAAGATTGATTCAAAGATGCTGAGAAATCGGATGGCTGGTTACATAACAAATTTAGTTAGGCTCAAGCAAAAAGGTGCTAGAGCAGTGGCACCTTCTGAATAATTAGGTTTTTTTAAAATGAAAACCAAAGAAATAATGACTCCCAATCCAGTTTCAATAAAAGCCGATGATGCTGCCACCAAGGCTCGTTCTTTGATGCGAATGGTTAACTATCGTGGATTACCTGTAGTCAATGATGCAAATAATTTAATTGGAGTTGTCACTCGCGGAGATTTACTCAAAATCACATCTACACGTTCTAATATTCCAGTTCGTGGGATAATGTCATTACCCAATGTAACTTTAACACCCGAAATCGACCTTTTTGATGCGGCTAAAATTTTGTTTGAGAGCAATGTGAATCGAGCTTTTGTAGTTAAAAGCAACACAGAAAAAGAATTAGTTGGTGTTGTTAGTTCTTTTAATATTATTAAAGCATTTTTAAAACTTGAACTTAAACCAAAGAAAAAAACTGCAAAAGAAATAATGACAACCAAAGTTGTGATTGCTGATGCTGGAGAACCCATCTCAAAGGTTTGGGAGAAAATGGATGAATATGGCCATTCTGGGTTACCTGTCGTTAAGGATGGTAAATTGATTGGGATGATTACAAGGAAAGACATAATTGAAGCTGGTTGTATTAGAATTGAAAAAGAATCTGAACGGCGCGGTCGTTTGAAAACCCCTCCTAAGAAAATCGAACGCACAATGACTACACCGGCAATTACAGTAACTCCAAATACTCCAGTTGAGGAGATTGCGAAAATTATGATTGAACGAGATATTGGTAGAATCCCAGTGGTAGAAAGAAATGAATTAGTTGGTATAGTAGCCCAAATGAATTTACTTCAGGCTTTTCTTTAGATATTCGCTAACAATTCTTCGAATTTTGATTTTTTGTTAATTTCAAACCAAAAATTTGTTGACGATTTTCCAGATAGCAGCATGAACATTTTTAACTGACTTTTCTCCATCAATAACTGCCCATTTGAACTTTCTTGATAACTTCAAATAAGCTTCTCTCACTTTAGTAAGGTAGTCTAGATCCATTTCATAAATGTCTCTATTTTTCTGTTTTCTTTTATATGATGTCTGTGGTGATACGTCTATCACTATCGCTAAGTCTGCTCGGGGCAATCCTTTTTCTAAATTAAATAGCCATTGCAAACTTAAACCATGAGCGAGCCCATATGCCAAATTTGACTGACTGTATCTATCGATTATAACAATTTTTCCTTGATTAAGCCAGCTTTCTATATCTTCCTTCTTTTCCCACCTATTTGCTGCATATAACATATGTCTTAGCCTAAGATAATATGCCCTCTTACCTTGCAGAAAGGCTTCAATCTCTTTTCCAATTGGAGTGCTATAATCTGGAAAGGCTATTTTTTGAAATCTATATTTCTCATTTTCCAGTCTTTTAGCCAACAATTTTATTTGCGTTTCCTTGCCGGACTGATCTAAACCTTCAAGTACGATAAGACTGCCTTTTATCTTCTTATTAATAGAGGATTTTTTTTTCAAGTAATACCCCGAAGCAGCGGTATGGTCCTAGAGGAAGTTATTTTCGCTAATGTCGTGACAACTCCAGCACTTTCTTACCTTGGCTTTCATTTTTGCCAGAGGCTTTTGAAAGGTCAGAGAATAGCTCTTCCAGTTCCTTCAAATAATCTTCGCACTCTACCGGAGACCTTATTCCTCCTTTTTCCTCTTTGGATAGCACTATTGACTCCGCCTCGCCTTTGCCAAGGTCGAGGTATTTCCTTATCTTTCCGCATATCGTTTTTGAACTTATTTTTTCTTTTTTCCGTTTTCGATATATGAAGAGATAGTTTGGCAAAATCTTGAATATGTTAGCCAAAATTTGTCGCATTGTTTTTTATCCATGTTATAAGTATAAAATATTTAGCGAGGACCACTGCTCATGTTTCTACCATTAGATTATTAACTATAACTAGTTATTAAAGCAACTTAATTCTGATAAATAGGTGTCAAATAATGGTTCTTGCTGAGATTAAAATTAAGCCATTAGCTTTCGAAAGCTTTGGCGTCCGGTCAATGGCAACTTTCGTGGAAACACCAGATCTAAAAGCACTAATAGACCCTGGGACTTCACTCGGCCCAAGGTTCAGACTTCCACCCCATGAGCTCGAGTACAAGGCTTTAGATCAAACAAGGAAAGCAATCCAAAAGACGGCAAAAAAAGCTGACGTTTTAGTAGTATCTCATTATCATTTTGATCATTATACTCCAAATTTTGAGGAAAATATCTGGCTAAAAACTAAGCCGGAGTTTGCGGAAGAACTTTACTCAAATAAAGTAATTTTTGCAAAAGATGCTAAGAAAAACATAAACTTTTCACAGCGCAGACGAGGGTATATGTTTTATAAATTAAATGAAAAAATTGATAAGAAAATTGAAGTAGCCGATGGCGGGTTATTCCAGTTTGATAATACTTTGCTCAAATTTTCAACTCCAGTTTTTCATGGACCGGCTGATTCAAAGCTCGGGTGGATTTTAGTTACAACTATTAGAACTAAAAAAGAGACTTTCATTCATGCTCCCGATGTTCAAGGTCCAGTAATAGAAGAAACACTTTCTATTATACTAAAAGAGAAGCCAGATGTTTTGTTTATTGGAGGACCGCCAACTTATTTAGCTGGATTTAAGTACGAATATACAGATTTAGTTGTTGCTCAAAAAAACTTGATTGAACTAGCTAAAAAATTACCAGTGATGGTAGTTGATCATCATCTATTGCGCGACTTAAATTACAAAAGCTACCTTCAGCCAATTATAGATGTCGCTAATATATATAATCATAAGCTGCTTTCTGCAGCAGAATTTATTGGAAAGGAGCCAAAGTTACTAGAAGCTCATCGAAAAGAACTGCATTCAATAGGAAACCTGACGTAATAAT
>JACRDV010000004.1 GCA_024860865.1 Methanobacteriota archaeon
CAAACTATGGAAAAACTAAATTTATGGAAGTCAAACCTGTAAAAAAGACACAGCAAGAATTCTAAATGCAGAGAAAACAACTTCGCATTTGCTCTCTGAAGCGTCTAAAAAATTAGATGCACTTGAAGAAGCTATAAAAGCTAAAAACCAACTTTAAAAGAAAAAGCAATTCGCCCCAAAAGAAGGGTGAAACGAAAGCGCCCTAAATGATCAAAATAATTTGAGCCTTTCTTTTTCCCTCTTCATTTTCCTAAAGGTTTTTCTCAGAACGAGCTGATTCGCAACTCTTCCTCGCATGGCCTTTAATTGGTCGTTGTTAGGATTAATTTCTCAGTTAAAATATTTAGTAATAGTAAATGTTTTATACTCCATGGATATATGCAGTTTGGGTGAGACAATAGGACTGGTTGAAATAGCGAAGGGTATTATGCTATCCCCAAAGGATACACTAGCAAAGCTCAAACCAGAGAAAGTAAGTACTAATGATTTGCTCCTCAAATATGTGGCCATTCTAGCTGTTTTACCGTTTATTGGAACGTTAATTGGTTACTCTTTCGTTGGATTTTCTGTGGGCTGGGGTTTTGCAGCTTTCACTCTTCCAATACAATATGCTTTGATCCTTGCTATAGTTACGTATGTTCTGACCATAGCTGGAGTTTTTGTTGAAGGTTTTGTAATTAATGCTTTAGCTCCAACATTCTCAGCAAAACAAGATCAAATGCAAGCCATGAAAGTGGCTGCATATGCAAGCACTCCCTGGTTAGTAGCTGGAATTTTAAACATTGTGCCAGTGTTGAGCATACTAGTATTGATAGCAGGCCTATATGGTTTGTACATAGCTTACTTAGGATTGCTTAGCCTGATGGAAACTCCTAAAGAAAAAGTGTTAGGTTACCTGATTGCTGTGATCGTAGTAGTTATAGTAGTGTGGGCTGTCATAGGTTTTGCTTCAAGCCGTTTAGTGTGGAGTTTTTATGCTCCACCAACTCCATTTGGTTACGGCAGATTTGGGTATTAATACCTCTTGAGAAAGCGAACGATCACTAAAGTCACTTTTTCGTATGTGACTATATTGAGTACTACTATAGCTAACTCTAACTTGCGACTTTTATTTTAATATTTTAATAAAAATTTTCAAAGAAGAGAATTTTAAATACAACAAAGCAATAGTATCCTTTTGGTGATGCATGAAAATGAAAATTTTTCCAAAAATCTTGATTGGATTGCTTTTATTGGGAATGATAATTGCAAGCGGATGCATAGGGGGGCCGGCACCACCTAAAGAACAACCGCCTTCAGAAAAACCTCCAACAGAAAAGCCACCTGCCGAGAGACCCGCACCTGGCAGTGTAGAGGCAATTCACTTCAGCAAGCTTATAGAGTTTTTACCACCAGCGCCTTCAGGTTGGGAGGGGGGAGAACCCCAAGGTTTCATTTTTACTATAGAGAATGGATCTTGGAGCCAGGCTGTTAAGAGCTATACGAAGAAAGGCACAGAAGAATCCGAGAACCCTGTAACCGCTCAGGTAGGAATAATGGATTCTGCATATTATACCGTGGGTTGGTGGGCAGTTTGGAAAGGATTCTATAAGTGGGAAACAACAGAAGGATATGCCAAAACTACAACTGTCAAAGGATATTCAGCATTTGAAGTTTATAACAAACCTGGCAAAGACTATGCTTTATATGTCGGGATGAAGGATAGGTTCATGGTGTTTATAACCACCAAAAACAGCGATAGAGATACTCTATATGACTTCGCAAATTCTATAAATTACAACGGAATCGCTGCACTAGGATGAGTCAAATACTCCAATGAAAGGCCGTATGAGGAGTACAGTTTGAAGTCTTTGATTTTCAACTGACTTCCTAAGCAACTTTATATTTCCTAAATAATTATTAAGTACCTATGAAAAAAGTTCTAGTAACTGGCGGTGCCGGTTTTATAGGCAGCCATCTTGTAGATTCATTGGTATTGAAAAATATTAAAGTAAATGTGTTAGATAACCTGAGTTCAGGTAAGATTGAAAATATTCGGCATTGGACTAAAAACAAGCTATTCAATTTTTTTGTTAATGATTTGTTAAAAAAAGAAGGCATTTCAGAAGCTATCCAGGGATGCGATACTGTTTTTCACTTAGCCGCGAATCCAGAAGTACGAGTTGGAACGCAATCACCAAAACCTCCACTCGCTAAATAATTTTTTACCAGGTTAAAATTTTTAATCAGGGAAAAATTTCAATAACCGGGAATTATAAATTAATACTGGTGAAATAATGGCTGAGGGCAAAATATCAAAGAAATTTGCTCTTTATCCTCCTAAGAGCATGTTGGGAGCCTTAGGGCTCAAAGAAGGGGAAAAAGTAAGATATAAGATCGAAAAAGGCAAACTTATAATTGAGCCGATTCAAGACCCTCTTTCTCTTGCATTAAAGATAAGAAAATGGAACAAAACTAGCGTTAAGGAATTAGAGAGAGTCAGAAGAGATGCAAAATGAGCTTCTACAGTTAAAGTCCTTTTAGACTCTATCTTCTTACTCCCAACGATTGGAGTTCAAGTCAAAGAGATAAGCGAGCATGATTTAAAATCCTTAGCAAAATTCA
>JACRDV010000143.1 GCA_024860865.1 Methanobacteriota archaeon
AAGTTTAGAGGATTTAGACTTAAAATTTTTATTCTCGCCGAAATAGTATACAGTCCCTTTAGAAGAGATGAATTTCGGGTTTTTAAATATTTTTATGGTAATCATCCCTTAGAGCTGTGCTATGCGCACTGCTCGTACTAGCTGCACTGGGCAGCGGAGGCTGGACTCGAATTAACGAGCCGTTTGTAACTCAGTCCAGAAGTTGGGATGAACGGGATAAGGACTGGCCGTGCCAACAAGATCCCCTGCGGACCAGCAACCTCGCAAGCAATAGTGAACCTCGCCTCTGCGACTGGATGCCAAATGCTTTAGCGTTAGGAGGAAGTCACTATAATGCCTTTAGGAGTGATCTCAAACTCCCGAACTTCTGTATCATAATTGCTGCCTTTCATCTTTGGGATTGCCATTACTCTTTTAATTTTGGACTCGATTTCAGCAAAGCGTAATAGAATAACAGCATCTACAATGATAGAAGCTCCAACGTCTGTTGTTCCTATCGGCCCAATGATCTGAGGTGTATCAATTGTGAAAATTGAAGTTATATTATGGCTTTCAAATAACATACATAAAGAATGGATGTAGTCTTTTAATTTATCTGGATCTTGGAGAGCAAGTGGTAAACCTGTTAAGCCATCAATTAATACTCTTTTTATACCAGTAGCTTCGGCTATTTCTTTTATCTTTAATGCAAGCTCCTCTATACATAAATCAGTTGGAGACGAGTATAATATTTTGAGCAGACCTTTCTTTTCTAACTCCTCAAGATTCCAACCGAAACCGCTCACATTTTTTAACAATTTGTTTGGAGTCTCTTCAAAAATAACAATTAAACCGGGTTCATTGTTCATCGCTCCAGTTACTATGAACTGCAACCCAAGGACAGTCTTTCCTACTCCAGTCGGACCTGTAACTACCGCAGAATATCCGCTCCAAAATCCACCACCAAGCATTCGGTCAAGTCCCTCTATTCCAGACTTCACTCTTTTTCTAGGCAGGTCTTTGGTTGGTTCAGCTCTTAATTTTGGAAAGACTTTTATTCCATTATTGGTGATTTTAAAGGGCAGAACATCTAAAGGATGTTTTGTTCCGCGCATTTTTACTATGCGCATTTTTCGAACATCGCGAGCATTAGGAGAAAGCTGCAGTTCTAACACTCCATGGGCAAGGTACTCCTCATGTGTATACTCGCCTATTTTTGATTCACCTATCAAAAGAGTTGTGCACTTAAGATTTGCCAATCCAGCAATTAGTTCATGAATGCTTTGTCTAATTTTCATTTCTGACTTAGGCAGAAGTTCGAAATAAGTTATTGAGTCAATAACAACTCGCTTTGCATCGATTTGTTCAACATATTTTTTTATTATTTCAAGCAACATTGTAGCAGAAAACTTAGGACGACCTACTGGAGTAAAAATGGGAAGGATGTACTCATCCCTTCCCTCTTCAACTGAAACTGGAGCAGCATTAATGATTTTAATTTTGTTTTCTTTCATTAATTTCTCTAAATTCCAGCCAAATTTTGACATGTTAAGTATGATATCCTCTGGAAATTCTGCTAAAGTCACAAGAAGCCCATTTTCTCCGAGCTTTATCCCTTCAACCAAAAATTGCATTCCCAAAGTAGTTTTTCCAGAGCCAGGTGTACCGCTTAGAAGGGTGATTCTGCCTTTCGGAAAACCCCCTTCCATTAATTCATCTAAGCCAGGTATTCCGCTTGCGACTCTTTCCATAGTAACCACTAAACAATGCATAAAAGTATACATAGTTTTTCAATTGAATCTAAAAAGGAAAAGTTTAAAAGAGTAAAGTCTTTAGGGCAAAGAATTTTTTCTTTGCTATAGCTATTTTGTATTTATTTTTTAACCATTGTTTTATTATTTTTTGTTTGCTAAAAATAGGCTAGTAAAAGTAAAAAGCATATGCGGGGGCAGGGATTCGAACCCCGGAAAGGCCTACGCCTACAGGATTTCTTAGGCGGCTCTTAAGTTTGGCAGAATTATCTCCTGCCCTTTTAACCGCTCAGGCACCCCCGCACAAAGATATTTTGTTTTCTTAATGTTTAGTTATTGCTATTATGATGGTCTATTATGCAAACATTAGATTCTCAGCGGAATCCGATAATTAAGATGTGCCTCGGACGGGATTTGAACCCGTGTTCTCGGCTCGATTGGCCACAGGTTTGGAGACCACCTGTTGAGGCCGAGATCCTTAACCGGGCTAGACTACCTTAGCCAGCTTACGCTTGAGGCAGTATTTAACCTTCAAATCCGAGGCATTTAATTTTTAAACCGCTCTAAATATTTGAGCTTTTCACCGAAAAATAGAAAAATGAAAATAGGAACAATAGCACTAGAGCTGATTTAAATGTGTAAAACATGTGCAAAACATAACCCAAAGAAAAAGTCCAGAAAAAAATAAAGATTACACTCAGTTGATGCTAAGAGAGGATTATTAGATACAAAGTACCTACAGCAAATTGTCTCTATCCCCAGCAGGGACCCATTTAGATTGAAACTAGCGTTTAAGGCTTAAATTGGATTAGAGGTTGAAAAGGGAAAAGGAAATCTTGTTTATTTCATTCAGGCTTACTGGGTTTTCGCAAATTTGCTTATACAAAAGCTTGCAATATTAACTCCGAAGAACGCACTAGTAAGTGGATTTCAAAGTTACAAGAATTTGAGATCTGAGATCAACATTATGCAGTGTTTACTTTTCAATTTTTTTTGTTAAGTAAAACTTTTGGTTATTCCTCACTTGTTTTTTAACTAGTCTTGCCCTCAGAAGATTTTTAATTAAAAACTTCTAATTTTATTTTTGAGGTATCTATTTTAAATAATTGCTATAGAGTTAAACTTGAAGGTCTTCTTTATTGAAGGAATATTAGGTTAGTTTAGAAGAATTAGCAAATTAATTATATTTAAAGCATAAAACTTTAATGTTACAATCTTAGTAAATTATTGCTGATCGCTGTCAATACTTGTATATGGTAAAACCCAGAAAAATATATTAGGCCAATAAATTACTGGATGAATTTTGATATAACAGAGTAATTTAATACTATATTTTGAGGGGCAACTTTGAAAGAGATTCGATTTCATGGGCGCGGCGGGCAAGGAGTCGTAACCGCTGCTGAAATTCTAGCTGCTGCAGCTTTTAAAAATGGGAAGTATGCGCAAGCATTTCCTTATTTTGGACCGGAAAGGCGCGGAGCTCCAACAACTGCTTTTACAAGGATAGATGATAAGCCCATTCGCACCCGTTCTCAAGTTAAAAAACCAGACTATGTTGTTGTTCAAGATTCTTCTCTTTTTGATGTTGTAGATGTATTAGATGGTTTAAAAAACGATGGTTTAGTTTTAATCAATAGTAATAAATCACCTAAAGATTTCAAAGTTAAAAATGCTAAAGTTTATGCTATTGATGCTACTTCACTTGCTGAAAAAATTTTACACGCTCCTTTTGTCAATACAATAATACTTGGAGCTCTTGCTGCTGTAACAAATGAGGTAACTCTTGAATCAATTAAAGCCGCAGTAAAAGAAAGGCTCGCGGGCAAAGCTGTTGAAGGCAACATTAGAGCAGTAGAAGAAGCATATAAATTAATGAAGGGAAGCATTGAATAGCATGCGCGAGTTAACAATAGGAGCCGTAATCAAAAAGCCAGGATCTTCTCGCAGAAATAAAACAGGGACGTGGAGAAATCTAAAGCCAGTTATCGATATTGACAAATGTCTCCAATGTGATAACTGTCAACTTTTTTGTCCAGAAGGTATTATTAAGAAAGCAAAAAAGGGCATGGAAATCGATTATGATTACTGCAAGGGATGTGGAATCTGTGCAAATGAATGCCCAACCAGAGCAATCCAAATGGTTAAAGAGGGGATTGATTGAGCAAAAAAGTCGTAATTCATGGCTCACGGGCAGTAGCAGAAGCGGCAAAACTAGCTAAGGTAAATGTAATTTCCGCATACCCAATCACACCTCAAACTCACATAGTTGCAGATCTAGCTGAAATGATTGCAAACGGTGAGCTTAAGGCAGAATATATTCGAGCAGAATCAGAACACTCTGCAATCTCAGCTTGCATCGGAGCTTCAGCTGTTGGAGTTAGAACTTTTACTTCTACATCATCTCAAGGGATTGCACTCATGCATGAGGTTTTATTTATCGCTTCTGGGCTTAGACTTCCGATTGTAATGTCAGTTGCTAATCGTGCCATATCTGCCCCACTTAACATATGGTGTGATCACCAAGATTCTATTTCACAACGCGATACTGGCTGGATTCAGTTATACATAGAGGATAACCAAGAAGCGCTTGATACAACTTTACAAGCTTTTAAAATTTCTGAAAATTCAGAAGTATTGTTACCAACAATGGTCTGTATGGATGGATTTATTTTAACTCATACTGTTGAACCAGTTGAAATACCAGATCAATCGTTAGCAGACCAATTCTTGCCGAAGTATAAGGCGCAAATTTCCTTAGACCCAAAAATACCGAGCACATTTGGAGCATATGCTGATCCTGAGTGGTATATGGAATTTAGGTACATGCAGAATGAAGCAATGGAGCGAGCGAAAAAAGCAATCCTAGATGTGGACAATCAATTCAAAAAAATTTTCAATCGAAGTTATGGCGGATTAATTTCTGAATATAAGTGCAATGACGCAGAGGTAATATTTATTGCAATGGGTTCTGTTGTAGGGACGATAAAAGAGGTCATCGATAGATTTAGGGCAAATGGTATTAAAGTCGGTGTTTTAAAAGTTAGATCATTTAGACCATTTCCAAAAGAAGAAATAAAAAAAGCCGTCTCAAATGCAAAGGTTTTGGCTGTTGTTGAGCGTTCTCTATCTATCGGTTCTGATAGCCCATTGTATGCGGAAGTTAAAAACACAGTTGGTCCTGAACTTAAAACAATCTGTTTTGTGGCTGGACTTGGTGGAAGAGATATCACTGAATTAGATATTGAAGAAATAATTAAGAGAGCATATAATGCGATAAAAACTGGCAAAATTGAACGAGAAGTTGAATGGATTGGATTGAGGTTAAAGTAATGAAGCTTGGTTTTGTAGGCACCGGTTGCCAAGTGCAAGGAATTAAAAAATTGCAAGCATGCTCTAAGATGATTGATTTGCTTTCAAGTCAATTTACTTGGCCAGAACAAATCAAATTTACCATTGGTTTATTCTGTTATGAAAATTTTCCATATGAATACTTAAAATCTTTTCTTGAAAAACGTGGAGTTAAATTGGAAGACATAAATAAAATGTATATCAAAGGAAGACACTTCTGGGTTATCCTAAAAAGCGGAAAAACAATTCAGCTTTCCCTTGATGAGTTGAAATCGATTGCTCGCACTAGCTGTAAATTTTGCCCAGATTTTTCGGCTGAGTTAGCTGATATTTCAATTGGATCAATAGGTTCGCCCTCAGGTTGGTCAACTGTATTAATTCGAAATGAAGTTGGTGAAAAAATTTTTAATAAGGCTCTAGAGCTAGGCTATATTGAAGCAAACGAAATCACTGATCCAAAATCAAGGCTTAAAGTTGAAAGATTAGCATTAAAAAAGAAAAAAGAAAGCATTTCTACAATTAATAAATTCAAGCCTGTATCTGCTAAAAAATTTGAATTACCTCCAAAGGAAAGCCCGTCTAATTTTGATAAATTAGTTAAATCAGTAGTGGACGCTGATTTATGCACGCTCTGTGGAACATGCATTTCGGCTTGCCCAGCTAATATCATTCGTATGGAAAATGAAAAATTGAAGTTAATTGGCGAATGCCAAGTTGGATGCAGTGCATGTTTTGTCTCTTGTCCAAGAACTGGGTTGCCGGATGAGCTAAAAATATCCGTTAAAGAACCCTTAGGTAGATACATAAAATGTTACTCAGCTAGGGCTAAAGATGAAAAAATCTTGAAACGTAGCCAAGATGGTGGAGTTGCAACAGCAATTTTAGCTGCTGCACTTGATGCAGAGCTCATTGATGGTGCTGTAGTTAGTTCCACTGAAATAACTGAACCATGGAAACCCTTCCCAAAGATAGCAACTAATTTCGAGGAATTGTTAGCAGCTGCTGGTTCTCGTTATTCTTTTTCACCAAACGTCTCGTTAGTAAAAGAAGCGAAGCCAAAAATATTTGAAAAGGAGCTATTCGCCCCGGGACATAGAGCTTGCGCTGGATGTGGAGGAGTTCTCGCGATTCGACATGGATTAAAGGCACTTGGGAAAAATGTTATTGCAGTTAGTCCAACCGGCTGTATGGAAGTGGTCTCAAGCCCATATCCTGAAACTGCTTGGGAAGTCCCATGGATTCACGTAGCTTTTGAAAATTCAGCTGCAGTTGCTTCTGGTATCGAAGCTGCTCTCAAAGTTTTAGGCAAAAAAGAAAATATAAATGTTGTATGTTTTTCTGGAGACGGTGGTACGGTCGATATAGGTTTTCAAGCTCTGTCTGGAGCTGCAGAGCGGGCTCACAATTTCATTTATGTCTGCTATGATAATGAAGCTTACATGAATACAGGCATTCAAAGAAGTGGAGCAACTCCATATGGGGCCAGAACAACGACTTCTCCACCCGGTAAATTCAGCATTGGAAATGAAAGACCTAAAAAAGATATGGTAATGATCATGGCTGCGCATGAAGTGCCTTATGTAGCTACA
>JACRDV010000142.1 GCA_024860865.1 Methanobacteriota archaeon
AACCTAAAAGAACTGGAACTAAAAGGCTATATTGATGCCTACATCCCTGATGGTAAATATCAGGCAAATCAGCGCGGCAATCTAACCGATGAAGATTCTCCTTTTCATAAGAAGCACTTCATCTATAATCCAGAAAAAGACGTATACCTATGTCCTGATCAAAAAGAGCTTATCTTTAGATACAGAAAAACAGATGATAGAAAAAGGCGTCTTTCTGTTTACAGCTACCGTGGCTGCCAATCCTGTAAGTACTTCGGCCAATGCACTAAAAGTCCTAACGGCAGAGAAATCAGGGTATATGATAATATAGGATACATCTATAAAATGCGTCAAAAACTAAGTACCGCTTACGGAAGACGAATCTACAATAAGCGTATGTGTATTATCGAACCTGTTTTTGGCAATATTAAGCACAACTTAAAATTTAGGGAATTCCTCCTGCGTGGCCTAAAGAAAGTCAAAGCTGAATTTATGCTCATTGCCATTGTCCATAACATTCAAAAAATAGCCAAGTTCTTAAGAAGACTTTTGTTTTTCAAGCTGCCCACGGTAGCATTGGTTCCTTTACCAGCAACATAAACGAGGCGGTTCAAGATTTACGTGTAAGAAATAAGAAAACATAGAAAGAACAAAAGATTTAGGCATTATCTTAGCCCTAAAAACCATCTTGAAACCTAATTATCGGACAGCCACCTTGGGGCGCTTCCGTATCTCGCGTGCATCGTTCGGCTTTGCTGGGGCAAAGCCTCACTTGGCGTTCGCTTGGTCGCTCACTTCTTGCTAATGCAATGCGTGTGCGGCTCTGCTACGGCTGGCGGCTGACCGCACCCAGCCGCCAGCCGCTTGCGTCCAAAATCAATTTGTTAATAAGAACGGTTTGTCCGCTTTGCCGCTACAACACTCTAAAAAATCTATGGTCGCGGCAATGCAGAGCCTATTGCGAACAATGCTTGAGAACAACCTGCTTGGGGCGGGCGTGGTGCGGGCACGCCCGCCCCCACGACTACCTTTACGTTTGGCAAATTTTTCCGCCACCAAAAATTTGCCATTTTACATATTTCAAGCACGAAAATTCTTAGAAGCTCGAGAGAAAGATTTTGGTTTATTTCTAATACATTTATTGTATAATATAACTAAAGAATAAGTGCTATTTGTGGCTGGTGTTATAATACCATATTGATAATTAAAGTCAAGAAATGTTATCTGTTAATCTGAAAAAACTAAGGAAGCAAAGGAAAATTTCTCAAGATAAGCTTGCCAGACTAGCTGATCTTCCCTACAATACTCTAGTTAAGATCGAATCGGGGAAGTCAAATAACCCCACATTTGAGACACTATCAAAGCTAGCTGATGTTTTTAATATTTCCATTGATAAATTGACAGGGAGAGAAAGAAACAATAAATAGAAATGAAAAAGCAAGAAAAAACTAATAATAATTTACGACTAGATACAAAAAAATGACAACTCTTGTAGCATTATCTACAAAAGATGCACTTGTGTTAGGTTGTGATAGTTTGGGCTCGAGAACTAGGAGAGTCATCGATCCCGGAGATTTAATTGATTTTTTTAATCTAGATGATAAAGAGTTTCCATTAAAATTAGATAAGGATGGAAAACCTCTGTTGAAATCATTCAATGAAGTATACCTAAGGTCAGTTTCCACCCCCGTTGAGCATATGACGCACATGGCAAAGTTATTTTTGTTAGAGCCATTAAAAATAGGTATCATGCTTACCGGGATTACTTCTATTGGCGAAAGGACAATAAAAAGCCTAGTTGAGGAATTTAAAACTAAGAAAATAAAATTGATAAAATCAAAAAGTTATACTGTAAAAGACATAGCCGAGAAAATACTGGAGCATATTTTACTATACTATGAGAAAGAATACCCCGATGAAAAGTCTAGGCCAGAATTGGAATTAATTCTTGGTGGCTATGGGAAAAAAGAAGTTTTACCTGAGATTTATAGAATCAAGCTTCCAGTCAAAAATATAGAACTACAATTAGGAAGTCAGGGAGAGAGCCGTTTCGGTATAGTTTTTGGTGGTCAAATGAAGGAAATACAACGTATCGTGTTCGGTACTGACTATGGCAATACACTAGAACTACGAAAAAGACATATTGAGTTATTAAAAAAATATAGAGAAAAAATAATGGAACTCCTGAAAAGTAACAGCATTACTTTTCAGATCCCTGAGTTTTCGAAAGACGAACTGTCAGAGTTGGATATTTTTACGAAAGATTGGAAATTGGAAGGATTCGAAGCTAACTGGGGAGATTTCTCTGAACAAAATGCTATCGAATGTGTTGACTTCTTTGTTAATATCATGATAAAATCTCAACAATTTGGCGGTGGTATGCCTACAGTTGGCGGAGAGGTACATATCGCTCTCATAACCAAAGATAAAGCTAGATTTGTTTCAAAAGAAGAATATTACCACTCTGGTCATTTTACGCCTAAGCATATACAAGAAGCCGTATAATTAAATAAAAATTATTTTTAATAAAGGAGTTAACAATGATAGGTCCTATTAGTTTTACCGACGCGGATATTGATAAATCAGTTAAAGATAAAGATATCGGAGCGTATATTCTTTCGAAAGGTAATAACGTAGCCAATTATGTTGGGCGTTCAGACTCAAGTCTTAAGCAACGCTTAAAGCAACATTTGCAGAATGGAATTTATACACAGTTTTGGTTTGAGACTGTTACTTCTGCGTTGGATGCTTATTATTTGGAGTGTCAATGGTATCACAAATATAGCCCAAAAGATAATGAAAACCATCCTGCAATTCCTCCTGGATCTGCTTGGAAATGTCCTGTTGCCGGCTGTCCTTATTCAACATAGATTAGTACATATGGGATAAAAAAAAGGAGCAAATTATGTCAGAAGATAAATTACAGACTCATAGAAGTGCAGAGAAAATAGGCAAAGAAAGTAGACAAAGATTTCATGATTGGTTGAATTCTAATTGTCTTAAAGCTGTGTCGCATGAAGAGGCAAGAAAAATAACTGGGAAGATTAAAAAAGATATTGGCAAAATTG
>JACRDV010000145.1 GCA_024860865.1 Methanobacteriota archaeon
AAAAGCGAGTCACTCAATTATAATAGCTAAAACATACTAAGGCCCCTAGTGACCTCCTCCCAACGCTAAAAGCATTGGGCATCCACCACTTCAAGGACTCGCTCCGTCACCGGAGGCGCAGGTCCGCTCTTGCTTACGGATGCTTTCGAGGTCGCTGCCTTTACTCGGCTATCAACTGCCCTCTTTTCTCCACAGGAGCCCAAAGGGCTAAAGCCTTACCCTGCCCTAACTCGCTTTGCACTTTCACTGCGGGAGGAGCGGCAGCTTAGGGGCTGGGTCACAAATGACTTGTAGGCTCAAGTCCAGCCCTGCCTTGCAGCATATAGCCGCAGGCCTGGCGGCAAAGCGCAAAGAAAATTAAGACTTAAAAATATTAAAATTTTTGAAATTTATTTAGATTCGAACAAAAAACAAGTGGAGAGAGGTGACCGAAAGTATCGCAATTCATCTCTCAGCTAAGCAAAGAGTATTCTTGCAAAATTATTTGTAAATTTTAAAATGTTCATAAATGCTTAAAATTACGAAATTATTCTTCCTGATTTCTTGGAAAACTTGAAATTGAGATAATATTGTGAAGATAAAATGTTCATAAGATTGGACAGAGTTAAGATGTTTAAGAATGGAAATCCATATTTTAAGTAGAACTATTTTCTTAAAGAGTAAATACTAAAACAGCAGAAATAATCCTAAAGGAAAAGCCTTATATAATGGAAAATGGACTAAAAGTCTTTTAGACTAATTTTCTTGTTTTGTCTGAGGTGACTTGATGACTATTAAGCGGACTGAAGGTACAACAACAGTAGGTTTAGTTTGCAAGGACGGAGTTGTGTTAGCAACTGAAAAACGAGCGTTGGCAGGTTATCTTATAGCCAGTAAAAGGGCTAAAAAAATCTATGAAGTAGATTTACATTTAGGAGCAACAATTGCCGGCGGAGTTGGCGACTCGCAAGCTTTGGTTAGAATTATACAGGCAAATGCAAAACTTTACAAGTATGAGCACGGCCTTCCAATTTCAGTAGAAGCTGTAGCAAATTTAGCTTCAAATGTCTTATTTAATCAGCGATGGTTCCCATTTATAACTGAACTGATAGTTGGCGGAGTAGACCGAACTGGTTATAGGTTATTTTTCTTAGACCCTGTGGGGGGATTACTAGAAGATAAAATGATTTCAACTGGTTCTGGTTCTCCTCTTGCTTATGGAGTTTTAGAGGATCAATTTCAAGAAGATTTGCCTGTTGATACGGGAGTAAACTTAGCAATCAGAGCATTGAGAGTTGCAATGGAACGAGATGCAGCTTCTGGTAATGGTATTGAAGTTGTAACCATTACTAAGGAAGCAGGTTTCAAAACTTTACCACAAAAAGATGTTGAAGATCGGTTGAAGAAGATTAAAGGCTAAAAAATTTCTGTCGGTTATCTCTTTCGATTTTTATAGTAAAAGGTAGTGGATACTAGATGGGAGCAGAAGAAGTACTAAATGAAATCAAGCAGGCAATTAAACAACATTTGCCTAGTAATGTCTCTATTGTTAATATTGATTTCGAAGGTCCGGAAATAGTAGTCTATACCGACAATCCAAGTATATTTGCAGAAGATGGCGAGCTAATTCGCGAGTTAGCAAAAGTTATCAGACGCAGGATAGTTGTTCGTCCAGACCCTTCAGTCCTTGCAGATCCAGAGGATGCAGAGAGAAGAATACGGGAAATTGCGCCAGAAGATGCTAACATTACCAGTATTTCATTTGATCCAGAAACTGGTGAAGTGATAATTGAAGCAAAAAAACCAGGTCTAGTGATCGGCAAATATGGAAAAACTCTCAAAGAAATAACTAAAACAATCGGTTGGAGACCAAAAGTCACAAGAGCCCCCCCGATTCCCTCAAAGATAGTTAATAGCACGCGCCACATTTTAACTCGTGAGCGCGAAGAGCGGAAAAAAAATTTGCAGAGAATAGGGCGTAGGATTTATCGAACGCCTTCTGGTCGCGGTGATTGGATTAGAGTTACCTCTCTAGGCGGTTTTAGGGAGGTTGGTAGAACAGCAGTATTAGTACAAACTCCTTCAAGTAAGGTGTTGATTGACTGCGGTATTAACGTAGCCTCAGAAGAGAATGCATATCCTTACCTTAATGTTTCTGAGTTCAGAATTGAAGAGCTAGAAGCCGTAATTGTTACTCATTCACATTTAGATCACTGCGGTCTGGTTCCTTATCTTTTTAAATATGGTTATGACGGCCCAGTCTATTGCACTTCACCAACCAGAGATTTGATGTCACTATTACAGCTAGATTACATCGAAGTAACCCATCGCGAAGGCAAGGAAACACCCTATACCTCTAAGGATATTAAAGAAATGATTAAGCATACGATCCCGCTGGAGTATGGTGAAGTAACTGATATAGCTCCTGGGATTAGGTTAACTCTTCACAATGCAGGTCATATTCTCGGGAGTGCGATCGTTCACCTTCACATTGGAGATGGACTTTACAATTTCGCATACACTGGAGACGTAAAATTCGAACCGACAAGACTTTTTGAGCCAGCTGTTTTTAGGTTTCCAAGGCTTGAGACTCTGATTATAGAAAGCACTTATGGTGGACTTGAGGACATACAGCCCTCAAGACAAGATGCTGAAAGAGAACTTATTAAGACAATTCGAGAGACCATTGCACGAGGCGGCAAAGTATTAATTCCAGTTTTTGCTGTTGGAAGAGCTCAAGAACTTATGATACTCCTTGAGGAAAGCATTAGACTTGGTATATTCGAAAAGGTTCCTGTTTATATGGATGGTATGATTTGGGAGGCAGCAGCGATTCATACGGCTTACCCAGAATATCTTTGTAAAGATTTGCGCGACCAAATTTTCCATAAGGGGTTTAATCCATTTGTGTCAGATATGTTTATTCAAGTTGGAAGTTCAGAGGAGCGGACAAAAATAATTGAAGGTGAGCCATCCGTTATTGTCGCTACCTCTGGTATGATGACTGGGGGACCTGTTCTAGAATATTTCAAAAAGTTGGCAGAAGATCCAAAGAATATCCTACTTTTCGTTGGATATCAAGCCGAAGGGTCACTTGGTCGAAGAATCCAAAAAGGGTGGAAAGAAATTCCAATGAGCGGAGCTAATGGAAAAACTGAAGTCATAAAAAATAATATGGAAGTTAAAACAATCCGGGGCTTTTCCGGCCATTCGGATCGGAACCAACTAATAGAATATATCCGTAGGCTCTCTCCTAAACCTGAAAGGTTGATAATTTGTCACGGCGAAAATCAAAAGTGTGTAGAATTTGCTAGCGCAATCCATAAGCTTTTTAAACTAGAAACTAAAGCTCCACTAAATCTAGAAACTATTAGAATTAAATAGATTGAAAAAGAAAAAAATATTTAAATTAAAAACAATTTTATTACAATTCCCTAGCGAAGTGTCTGTGGCATTCGATATTGCTCAATTTCAGAAAAAGATAATCTTTTCTTCTCAATTTTTGCTTCATTTTCTGAAACAATTGCTGAGTTCCCAAATGGATCTTCAATAATTAAAGTTAAACTTGTTTGCCCGTCTTTAGCCAACTTAATTAAATTTAAAACTTCTTCTCCTTTCCTTTTCTGATCAGTCGTATCTGCCCACTTTATGGTCATTTTTACAACATCAGCAACCCTTTCTAACACACCTTCGATATTTGAAATATATCCCTCAGCTTGAGGGCCAGGAGTTATCGTTATTCCAAGTTCTGGAATTTTAATGACTCCGGTGCTTGATCGAACTACTTTAATGAACAAATCCTGAGGATTACTGACTTTATACTTATATCTAGTTGGCTCTTTTTGTTCTAAACACATGATGTCGGACGACCGCAACCCACAGTTTTTACACTGAAGCATAGTCTCCATAACTTCTCCAAAATACGGAATCTTTTCTGTGCGACCAAATAGAGTGAAGGCATCCTCCGCTTGACAAGCAGGGCACCTTAACTCAGCAGACAGTAATGTAAATTTACGTTCTTCCATTTAATTTATTCACCAAAAAATAGAAATTAGGCTTTGTGCTCTTCGCGATAAATCTTAACTGCTTGAGGCGTCAAAATATATCTGTCTTTATCTATGCCCGCAATATCTCCGCCTATGCTTTGGCAAACTCCTTTTAATGTTTCAAGCGCTCGTTTTAGTTCTTCAGCATCTTTACTTGCTATCGCTTGCACGTTTACAACCAAAATGTTACCTTGATTCAATTCTTCAATGGCTTTTTGCACATCAGTGAAATCCTTAAGCCTCGCTGTTTTTACAAAAGCAGGTCTTGAGCTGTAAATTCCTCTATCGTATCCTGGTGCCTCTACTTCTATATAATCTTCAAAATTTTTTGTGCTACGATATTCTCCAAATAATTTACCAAGAAAACCTTTGCTCATATTGATCCTCCTAAGAACTATTGGGAAGATAGAAAATTTAAATCTTTGTCAGACTTTGAGCAGACTTTAATTTCTTATTACAGATGAGTTAGTAAAATTTTGAGTATCCTCATAAAACTTTTTAAATACTATATGCTTCTTTTAGCCAACCAACTTGTTTTGACTTTTTAAGCCTTCGATAGATTTAAATATGGACTATGTTATAGGCAAAACGTTGTTTTTAGGAGTGATTACCATGGCTGCTGCTCAGCGACCATTAGATATCTTGAACAAATCGCTGGATAGTCCAGTATTGATTAAGCTCAAGTTCGGAGTTGAATTTAGAGGCAAACTTCGTGGATTTGACATACACATGAACTTAGTTTTAGAAGATGCTGAAGAGATGAAAGAAGGAAAAAGCATCAGGCGCCTTGGAAAGGTCGTTGTTCGAGGAGACAATGTAGTGTTCATTTCACCGTAGGCATGGAGAATGACCAAAGGAACACCGTCTTTCGGAAAGTATCAAAAGAAAGTTCATATTCGTTGTCGACGTTGCGGTAGGCGGTCATATAATATGACTAAAAAATACTGTTCCGCCTGTGGTTTTGGTAGATCAAAAAGGATACGAGAGTA
>JACRDV010000144.1 GCA_024860865.1 Methanobacteriota archaeon
AAAATTCTAGTGAAATTTATGCCAAAATTAAATAATCAATAAAAATAATTAAGGTTCCAAAGGTCAACAGAGATTTGTGCAAGAGGAACTAAAGAACAAACCCCTTCGGGAAATTATAGAGAGATTGGACTACTTGCAATGTAGTTCCAATCAGTTATTCTTTCAAAATTTAGATCTGAAGGAGGTTCTCCCCCTCCGAAAAGAATGAGCTTCATTCTTGCTCCACACTTAGGGCAATTCGGAGCCCATGAGAAGAATTCAGTAAGTTTTTTCTGAACTATTTACTTACCAAGCCAAGTAGTCTTTTGAAGACGGTTAGAGAGTCAGTAAACGTAGACGTATACTTTATATAATTGGAATAATTTATGGAATAAATGGTGAAAATTATGCCATATATAAAGGTAGACAAGCAAGGTCGGATAGTTCTGCCCAAGGAAGTAAAGAGAGCCTTAGGGATAGAAGGGCGTTCCAGACTGGTCTACAGGACAATCGGGGGCAAAATTGTGTTCGAGAAGTTTAGTGTGGAAAGGCTCGAGGAGGCTTTCGCGAGACTTGTGGAAATCGCCCCCAGCCTTGACACCGATAGGGTGAAAATCTCGGGTGAGGACAAATATGTGGACAGGGAATACGCGCTCCGTAAAATTGGGCTTAGAAGGAGTAGTTGATGTAGGTATAATCGTAATTGCGCATTTCAGGAATCCGGCACGCGAGTTCGTTGCTCGATTCCTTCAAGATGTGCTCTCCTTCAGAAAACGTATCATAATACCCTTAAGCGCTTATCTTGGAGCGTACGTGGTCATGACTAGGTACTTGAGACTCAAGGGGAACCGCGTTGGGGCCGCTCTTGGAGAGACCCTCTCGGTTGAATCTCCAGCCTTTTACGAAAATATACCGAAATTGGTTGCTGAAAAAGCAATAAGGGCGGCATCCGAGCTAAACCTATCTTCATGGGACTGCTATTTGGTTGAGCTTGCAAGGGAGCTCGCTATACCCAAAATATACAGCGTGGATGAAGAGTTGGCAGAGAAAGTTAAGGAGGTAAAGGTCGTGAACCCAATTCCAAGGGCCTTGATGGAGGAATATCACGTTTTCTTAAAGGAGAGAATCAAATGAGATATAAGAGGGGAAACCAGTTGAGTCGAACCAAACGGGTCTGCTGTGAACTTTTCTAATCTGGTGATCGAGTTCTTGAGCATTCGGTGAGGTAGAAGTTTTATTTCGTCATGTCCCCGATCAAGAGTATAGCAATCTTAAATTAAATCTTACGTCTAAGCTATTTGCCTATCACGCTCACCAAAACTCTGCGTTGGCTAGGCCATAGCGAACCGGAAAAAGTTGAAAAAGTTTTGTTAGATATTGTTAAGGAAGCTTCACGAGACCAAAATTTAAAAATATTAGAAAATCCTGCTTCAACGGTTAGATTTCTTGAATATGGAGATTTCTCTCTTAAAATTTAGATTGCTTACGGACAGTAACCGACATTAAAGGACCTCTTATTCCTTAAAAAAATCAAACTAGAAAATTTTTTTAGAAAAATTTTATGCACAGAAGTTTATAAGTTAAATAGCTTTTCTAGCTAGAATTCTTAGCTCTTTGTGGTTATATCTAACTGATTGGTTAATAAAACCAAATTTTTAACTATTTTTTTGTTAGATTTTTACCTTACGTAAGAATCTCTAATTTGCAGTAAAATAACTTTAATCCAAAAGTATTGTACACCATTTTGCTATTTAACCTAATTAATTTTTCAAAAATTTGGCGGTGATTGGAATATCAGCAATTGATGCGAAAATCAAAGAAAATTCTGGCCAAATGGATTCTAATACAAAAGTAAGAAAAGATGCAACCGACATTGCACTATTCGTAAAAGTTTCACGCGAAGATGTCGTCAAATGGGATCGTAAAAGAATAGTCGATGCTTTGCTCCGTGAAACAAACATTTCTCCAGAGCTAGCTGATCAAATAAGCAAAGAGGTTGAAGAAATAATTGTAAATTCCAAGATAAAATTCATCACAGCTCCACTTATTAGAGAAGTAGTAAATGAAAAATTAATAGAGTATGGCCTGGAAGAGGAAAGAAAATTACACACAAGATTAGGATTGCCAGTATATGATGTTGATCAAATATTAGTGTCTCAAAACAAAGAAAATGCAAATGTCCCTCATGGGCCAGAAGCTACGAATCTTTCATTGGCAGAATCAATTAAAAAACAATATGCCTTATTAAAAGTATTTTCTCCAGATGTTGCAATCGCACATGAAAGGGGAGATTTCCATCTTCACGATTTAGGATTTGTAGACAGACCTTACTGTAGTGGCAACTCATTAGAATATGTCAAAAAATTTGGCCTCAGTTTACCTAATGCTATATCGATCTCAAAACCAGCGAAACATCCTGAAGTGCTTATAGGTCAAATGATTAAGTTTTCAGCAGCATTGCAAGGAACTTTTGCGGGTGCTATTGGCTGGGATGCGGTTAATCTTTTCTTTGCTCCATTTTTAGTCGGCATAGACGACAAACGAATGGAACAATTGGCACAGATGCTAATATTCGAGTTTGCACAGCAAGCAGTTGCAAGAGGAGGTCAATCAATTTTCAGCGATTTGAACATTTACTGGGAAATTCCAAAACATTTTGAAGATGTTCCTGCAATCGGGCCAGGAGGTGAATTTACCGGCAGTAATTACGAAGATTATATTGAAGAATCGCAACGATTTGCGCACGCATTATTTAGAGTTTATAAACAAGGCGATGGACTTGGAAGGCCATTCTTCTTTCCAAAGCCAGAAGTGCATATAACTGAGAAACTTTTCCAAATACCCGGGCATGAGGATTTTCTATACCAAATAGCTGAAGTCTCTTCAGAAAGGGGCAATACATACTATGTTTTTGATCGCGGAAGTACTGCAAAAATTTCAGAATGTTGCAGATTATCATTCAAATTAGAAAAATCCGACTTCGATGATGCAAAAACACCTTGGAAGATGAGATACTCTGCAATGCAAAATGTTACAGTTAACCTTCCAAGAATTGCCTATGAAGCTAGTGGCAACGATGATAAACTATTCGAGATATTGAGAGATCGCATGGAACTTATGGCGAAGGCACACATTCAAAAGAGAACTTTTATTAAAAAATTGCTTGATCTAGAAAATCGCGGACCATTGAGTTTACTGGCTATGAAAAAAGATGGTGAACCTTATTATAGGATA
Organism: Methanobacteriota archaeon; assembly: GCA_024860865.1. Lineage (GTDB taxonomy): Archaea > JACRDV01 > JACRDV01 > JACRDV01 > JACRDV01 > JACRDV01. The sequence continues at coordinate 3,214 of JACRDV010000144.1, forward strand.
CACCGAGCAACATTTCTTTTTGGAATGCTTGGCCTTAATGAAATGGTGCAATATCATTTTGGTCAAGAAATGCACGAGTCCAACGATGCGCTAAAGTTTGGACTAAAGATAATTGCGTACATGAAAAAAGAGGCCGAAAGGCTGGGCGAAAAATACGGGATGAGATTTGTTTTAGAACAGACACCTGCTGAGTCGACTTGCTTTAGATTAGCAAAATTAGATTTAGAACATTATCCAGAGCAAGCTAAACAAGTTATCAAGGGGCGAACAGATAGAAATGAGGTTTACTATACTAATTCTACTTATCTCAATGTTGGCGTGCGCATAAATCCAATTGAGCGTGTTAAGAAAGAAGGCATGTTCCATCCATTGATTGAAGCAGGCTCATTATCGCATGTGTGGCTGGGCGAAGCAAGACCTGATCCAAAATCTATTGCAAATTTTGTGACTAAAACCTTTAACCACACAACTAACGACCAAATCGCTTTTAGCCCTGAATTTACAAGCTGCCTGGATTGCGGTAAAACATCGCGTGGCTTATACTAGGGGGTGATTATTATGGAAGAAATCACAAAGGGAGAATGTCCTTATTGCGGGTCGACGAATGTTGAGCACGTAACCAGAGTGACTGGATTCTTCTCCAAAATAGAAGGCTGGAATAAAGGAAAAATTGGGGAACTAAAGGACAGAAGAGCTAGAGATAAAGAATTTTTTACGAGATGAAAAATTAAGTTAAAATCAATTTTTTATTTTTTCTTTTTGTTTATTATTTTAAAAATTTTTAGGTTTAAATTATGAGCATCAAATTATTTTGGAAGGAAAATTGCCCTTATTGCCCTCAAGCAAAAGAAGTTTGCGAAAAGCTTCAAAAGCAAGGAATGTATGTTGAATACCTAGATATTGATACAATTAACGGTATGGCAGAAGCTAATTTTTACGGAATAATGAGCACACCCACGGTTATTATCGTAGACAAAGAAGGAAATGAAATTACTTCTTGGCATGGCCAAATACCAGATGAACAAAAAATCATTAAATTACTTAATAAAAACTAATTTTTTAGGGAAGTATTTTAATGGATATAAGAGGTTTTATTGAAACAAGCTTTGTGGACTGGGATGGCA
>JACRDV010000146.1 GCA_024860865.1 Methanobacteriota archaeon
AAGTTTAATGTAATTTACACAGCTAAACCAGCTATGCTTTACCTTATTCTAGGAGGACTACTTGGCGGTACAGTAGGAGTAGTTGGATTTTACGCTGCTCTAAAGTTCATTAGTGTTTCAAAAGCTGTGCCAATAATTAGTACCTTTCCGCTTTTAGCCGCATTATTTGCAGTTATATCTCTTGGTGAGAAACTAACACCTCAGCTATTGGTTGGGACTGCATTAGTTGTTGCAGGCATTGCATTGGTTGGGTACTCTTAAGAAGTGATTAATCTCCACACAAAAGCATTGGTAAAGCTAAAATTTTTTGAAGTGATTTATATAATTTTAAAATTACTTCCAATTGAATCAGTTCAACATTCAGTTTTAGAAAATATTTCATCTGGCATAAAAGAAATTTTTGGAGAAATTTTTGAAGTCCAAACTGCTAAAGAGGGACTAGAGGTTCCTAAAGATGCTTATAATTCTTCACGCAAGCAGTATAAATCTGAAGCCTTTCTTGAATTAGCTCAAAAGTTGCCAAAGCACTCGAGGGTTGATCGTATTTTAGCTGTTACAAATGTTGATCTTTATGCTCATCCTTTAAATTTTATTTTTGGCCAAGCACAAAAACCTGGCAAAGTTGCATTAATTTCTATTTATAGATTAAACCCAAGATTCTACGGTCAAACTTTTGATGAGCAACTCTATAAAGATCGAATAGTTAAAGAAGCTGTTCATGAGTTGGGTCATACTCTTGGACTTGCTCATTGCAAAGATATAAAATGTGTAATGGTATTTTCTAACAGCATTATTGAAGTGGATAGAAAAAAGAAGTATTTTTGTGAAAAATGTTGGAGCGAAGTAATTAAATGGAAGTCAAAATAAGACAAGTGAGGTCTAGCGACCTCTTTCGAGTAATCGAAATTGAATACGCTTCTTTTAAAGATGCTTATGCTCCATTTTTGCTCCTAGAGCTTTACGAGACTTGTTACAATGGATTTTTAGTGGCTGAGATAGATGAAATGGTCGTTGGATATGCAATTGGAATTTCTGATAGAAATCACGGAAGGCTCATATCCATCGCTGTGGATCCAAAATACCGAAAGCGCGGGGCGGGAAGTGCGCTTATGAGGGCTATTTTGGAACAATTAAAACAAATTGGTGCCAAAGAAGTGATGTTAGAGGTTAGAGAGGGCAATACTGAAGCAATAGAGCTGTATTTAAGCTTTGGCTTTGAAAAAAAAGGGCGAATGAAAAGCTATTATTCTGACGGAGAAGATGCAATAATAATGGAAAAAAAGTTAATTTAATGGTTTTCTCAATTCAATTGTAGCTTCTTTCTTAGAACGATTTGCAAGCTCTCCAAGTCTCTTCGTGATCAATTTTATTTCATTTGGGTTCCGTTGAGAAAGCGCTTGTGTGATTTGCCTAGCTAAAATGAAAATCGCATATTTATGCTCAGCTTTTGTGCGATGGATGTGATGCGGACAAATATTCAAATTTTCATATTCTTGAAAAAAATCTGTTGAAACCCCATCCACCCTGATGTGTTCCATCACATTCACAAGAACTTTGTGTAAATGAATGAGCTCATCTTTATAGATTACACGCACTCTCCAAAAAATAAAATCACAACTATACTACAGTAAACAACTTACTCATAAAAGTTTCTGCCAGAAAAAAATTTTGCAAAGAAAAAAAATTTAATTCAATTTTATAATTTATCTTTTCTCAAAATTTCCAGACGATAAAATTTTAAGCGCGGGTGGGCGATTGATTATATTCCCGGTTTTCACACCAACTAAGAAGCTAATGCCTTTCTCATTTGCTAAATCAATTAATCGTTGCGTAACAACACCATCAAACACTACTGCATAAATTTTGTTCGTTGATTCTTGCAACGTTTTTGTTAAATCACGCACTATAACTTCGCCCATTAAGTTTAAATCACTATCGAGCAAATGTGCTTTTAAACTTCCTGTTAGAGATTCTAATATATTCAACAGCCTCTCAGATTTTTCATCCAATTTTTCTTCTTGCTCAAATCTTGGCGGTGCTCGCTCAAAATATTCTCTTCGCTCAAAATATTCTCTTCGCCGTGGTATGTGGGGCCTTCTTTTGAATTCTGCCCTCTCTGGTTCGATATGCTCAAGAGATAACATTGGTGTTGCCTGTTCGGCTGGAATTTTATTCCTCAATGCTTTTATTATTTCTTTATAAGTTAATTCTTCGACTTCTTTGCCCTCTGGAGCGCGAGCCACGTAATCAACTTCTGCAACTTGCAACAATTCCTTTAGTATAAGTTCCCCGCCTCTATCTCCGTCAACAAAAGCAGTAACTGTTTTTTCTTTACTAATGTCGATAATAGTTTGTGGGATGTTTGTTCCTTCAACAGCTATTGCATTTTTAATGCCGTGCTTTAATAGAATTAGCACATCAGCTCGTCCCTCAACAACGATTATAGCATCCGATTCCCCAACTGCAGGTCCTGCTGGTAACCTTTCAGAACCGTAGTCAATGATTTCGCTAGTTCTAATTGACTGCTTAACTTCTTCTGTAATTTCCTGACTTTCTGGAGTAATTTCTTCAAAAAGAGTTGTTAAAATCTCTCTTGCACGGTCAATTACCATTCTTCGCTTAGCTGCTCTAACATCCTCAATTTTTAAAACAGATATCTCTGCTTTACACGGACCAACTTTATCGATTGATTCAAGCGCAGCAGCCAAAACAGCAGTTTCAACCTTGTCTAAGCTAGAAGGTATTATTATTGACCCGTGAGTTTTGCCGCCTGTAGAGCGTATCTCAACTTCGATTCTTCCTATGCGACCTGTCTTTTGTAACTCACGTAAGTCTAAATCCTCACCCAATAAACCCTCTGTTTGTCCAAAAATAGCCCCGACAACGTCGGGCTTTTCAACAATGCCATCAGCATCAATTTCAGCATGTGTAACATATTTTGTAGTAGTAACCTCACCTTTTTCCACGTAAATACCCTCCAATTGTAAACTACCTTGTTCCAAATTCTCAACCAATTTTCCAAAAAGAAATTAGAATAAATGGTCATAATTTTTCATTTGGTTTTATATTACATCATCTATAATAAATTATCATAGAAAGACAAGCTTAATTTTTTAGTCTTGGCCTGTTTTAGGACATTTTCGAAGTGAACTGCTAAGCTTTCAACATCTTTCAATCCTTTTTTAACTAATTTTTTGAAATTTTTTCTAAGTTCTAAATTTGGAGCCACACCTTCTCCTTGAAGGCAAGCGGCCAATTTTTTAGCCGTCTTTTCACCTCTTTTGTCAAAATCGGTCAAAATAACCGCTTTAGAAGCTTTTTCTGAGATTTTTTCAGCAAGTGAAAGTAATGATTTGCCTTGAGCTATGGTAATGAATTTTCCGCGTATGCCGAGCTTTTTTAAAGCACTAACATCACGCCTACCTTCAACAATAATGGGAATTTCATCACTTGACAGTGTTTGAAGCCTCTTTAACAAGGAAAAGAGCTCCTCAATCTGGGCTTCAGTGTATTTCAATTAAAATCACCAAATATGGGGCCTGCCTATGCCCTACTGATAACCCTTAGCTATCAGCGGTAGAATTCTTCAATTCCTCCTGCCAAGTAACCCTCCAGTAGGATAATAGCAGGTCCCGCTCTTGCTAGTGTGCTAGGTCGGGGTTGTCCTTTAATCATTGTTAGGCGTCACGCCAAGTTCATAAAGGGACCCTAGAAACTTCGGCCTAAATACCCAGCAAGAGGCTCAAATGTTGCCGCAAAGCTTGCTTAAGCGCTCATAAAATCCCGCTTATCCTCGATCCTGCGGCTTATGATTTCATTGCATTTATAATATTGTACTGGTTTTTTTAAGAACTTTGCGTTCTAAGCGGAATACTCCTTTTTAAGGTTCTATGTCAATTTTTCTATCAGATTTAAAAAAGTTTATCAGATTTAAGAGAAAAGCCTTTTTGATTAAAACTTAAATTCAAAATTGGAAAGTGTGTTTTAGTCCTCAGGAGACATCTAACGTTTCATCTCTAGATGAATCAACATCAGATTCCGGTTCAGCTTTAGCAAATAATTACTCATCACATCTATCCCGGCTATAAGAAACCTAAAGTATGTATCGACAAACGCTCTATTCATATCCACAAATGGGGCAAATGGAAGTAACTTCACATTCTCCTCTGATTGTTGTTTTGTTTTTCTTATTTTAGTTTTCACTTTTTGTCACCACTCATAGAGCATTTTTAAAAAATATTAAAAGATAACCCAAAGAATCATACAAAAATTACAATTTTGGTAAGAATTTTTTTCAACCTTATTCAATCCAATTTTAATGATATTTAAGAAAAAAGCCTTTTTGGATTTGATTTCACCATAAATCAGTAGACCATAAGAGCAGTTGTACCTTTTGGAAATCCCATTTTTAAGAAAATAACGATGAACCATATCCTGATTATCCATGAGAATAATTCCGCTAATAGAATTAATTACAAGTTGATTCCCTTGGATTTTTAGGGTATTCACGATGAAATTTAAGCTCGACGAGGTAATGAGAGACAGATCGAGGAACACAGATTTCATAAAAAGAGCATTGCCAAGATTATCTCTTGGGTTAATGAGTCAGAAAAGATATTTCCCAGTTATGTTCTTGATGGAAGCAACAACCTATGAGTATGGTTTTGATGTTTCATCAATTTTTTATAATAAAATTTCGCGAGAATACCATTTGTTTTAACTGATGGATGAATCGCTAATACTTCCGGTGACCTCCCCCTCCACTTGTTCCTTGTTCAAATCCAAATTAATTTCAAAAATTTTTAATATTTTTAAGTTCTTAATTTCCTTGCGCTTTGCCACCAGGCCTGTGGCTATATGCTACAAGGCAGGGCTGGACTTGAGTTTACGAGTCATTTGTGACCCAGCCCAAAAGCTGCCGCTCCTCCCGCAGTGAAAGTGCAAAGCGAGTTAGGGCAGGGTAAGGCTTTAGCCCTTTGGGCTCCTGTGGAGAAAAGAGGGCAGTTGATAGCCGAGTAAAGGCAGCGACCT
>JACRDV010000147.1 GCA_024860865.1 Methanobacteriota archaeon
ATTATACCTCAGAAACCTGTTTAAGCGGTGAAAAGCCAGCAGAAACCTGCATTTATATCAAATCCCTTTATGACCTCGGCTTGTACATTCTTAGTTTCGGCCTAATCAAAAACCTCTCTTTTTTATTAACATCCCTTACCTTTCCCGCATTTTCCAATCCAAATGCCTTAGCCATCATTCCCAGTTCTTGATAACTGATTACCTTACCTTTAAGATCTTTCACTAAAGCCTTGAAAGCTTCCTCTTCTCTTTCTTCTAAGTAGAGTATACTTCTTCTTTTTATCCTAGTTATCTTGACTGGAAAATACTTTTTTAGCATAGTTTTCGTGTATCGAGAAACAGTTTTCATGCTATAGCCCTTTTCCATGAGATCCTGGATTATTTTTAAACTTCTTCCCCTTATCCCCTTGTTGCCTTGACCTACAGTTATATCTCTTGTCCAGTTTAAGATAGTAGAATAGCAAATGCCAATATCTTCAGCCACTGATATCTTTGATCCTTCCTTGCTAACCCTTTCTCTAACTTCTTGTTTTATCTCTTGAGAATAGCTTTTTCTTCTTTTAATATCGCCAGTCCAAGTGAGGATTGTTCCGTAAGGTACATCCATATCTTGAGAAACTGACAATTTGCTCTCTCTGTTGATTATTCTTTCTCTTACTTCTTTCTTAATCATCTCTGGATACTTTCTTGGCATTATCTACAATCTTGTAAAGCATGATAAAGGTAGTTTCTTTCATTGGTAGAATGAACTCTAGTAAAAGTTAGATATTGAACAATTAAAAATCAGAAAAATGGACTTTCAGAGCCTATACTCAAAGAATTTGTCTTTCATTGGTAGATTTTTACTTTGCGATCTACTGATCTAAAGATGATTTTGATGAAGAGCTCTCTAAAATTAGAATTAAAATAAAACAATTATCTTTAGATTTAGCAGATAAAATCACAAAAAATGCAATAAAGTACCGAAGCCATTATCCATTTATTCATCATGCCAGAGATTATGTCATTGGAACTACTGCTCAAGATGAAGAAGCAATATTGATTACCTATAATGTCAATCACTTTAATTGGCTAAAAGATGAAGGTATTGAAGTAATGACTCCAGAACAATTTGCTTCCATAACTGTGTAAGATAATTTCACGAGAATATCATTTGTTTTTAGCTGATGGATGGATATTACTTCCGGTGACTTTTCTCCACTTCTTTGTTCGAATTCAAATGCCTTCAAAAATTTTTAATATTGTCAAGCTCTTAATCTTCCTTGCGCTTTGCCACTAGGCCTGTGGCTATACGCTAGCAGGGCTGGACTTGAGCCCATAGGTCACTTGGGACCCGGCCACTAAGCTGCCGCTGTGATGCCATTGGCTTTAACTGCAGGTAGTTCACTCTTCAATTGATTTGATATTAGAGCCAAATAAAAAGAATTTAATCTTTAACTTTTTATATGGAATTGGCGAAGAGAGAGTGAGGAAAGCAATTTTGAAAATTATTGCAATCGCAGGAATGTGCGGCTCTGGTAAAGATATTACGATTGAAAAATTTGTTAGCAGTTCAAAAATTCCAGTAGTAAATATGGGCGATATAGTGAGAAGAGAAGCTGAGATGATAGGATTAGCTCCAAATACGGAGACTTTAGGAAAAATTGCCACTGAGCTAAGAGAAGATGAAGGCCCCAGTATAATTGCTGAGCGATGCATTCCAATAGTTAGAGAATTCATGGAACAAAATCCAAAGGCAATAATTATCCTAGGGTTGCGAAGCTTAGCTGAAGTTGAGACATTTAAAAGAGCTTTTGGCGAAAATTTTAGTTTAATTGCAGTTCACGCTTCACCAAGAGTTCGATTTGAAAGATTAAAGAAAAGAGGGCGTTCTGATGACCCAACAGAATGGAAGAAATTTGAAGAGCGCGATATCCGAGAGCTAAAATTTGGATTAGGAGAAGTTATTGCGTTAGCTGATTATGTAATTGTAAATGAAGGCGCACTTATTGAGGCTCAAAAACAAGCCGAAGAAATTCTTAATAGGATTGTTGCTGATAATATATGATTATCCACAAAGTTCGAGCTGAAACAATTATCTGTCCAACTGAAGATGAAAAAAAAGTCAGAGCTGCGCTGGAGAACATAATCGTTTTAAAGCAATTTGCTGAGGAGGAACAAGAGCTAGGAAAGTTACTCTTTGTAGAAACAACGGAGGGAAAAATTATTTTGAGTAAGCTTCACAAATTAATGCGCACGCAGAGGATTCTTGATACAGCTAGAGAATTTATGAAAAAGTATCAATTGAGCAATGAAATCACTCTTAAACTAAATAAGCAAGCAGCTTTAATGGGAGTTGTTAGTTTTACTGAAGGAGAAACCTCCCTTGGGCCTATTGTTATAAAAATTACTACTAGCAAACCAGAACAAGTAATTGATTGGCTAGCCCCGAAAACTAAAGATGGAAAACCATTGTATGAAATTGAACTTGAGGGTTAACCTTGAAAATTGGTATGTCAACTCTTGCATTGATTCTTGACCCTATAGAGAAGGCACTTAAAAAAATTGAAGCAATGAAATTCGATTGTTGGGAAATAATTGCTGAAGGTCCGCATCGATTAACAACTCATAATCTAAAAGAGTTAAAAAAAATCAAAGAACTTAATTCGATTGAACTTACGATTCATGCGCCATATTCAGATCTCAATTTAGCTAGTTTAAATCCAGAAATCTTGGCTGAAACAATTAAACAAACAAAAGAAAGCATAACTGCCGCTCATAAATTGGGCGCTAAAATAGTTACGCTTCATCCAGGCCGCTTGTCACCTTACGGAATGTTTATCCCTAAGCAAGCATGGAAAACGAATCTTGAATCAATTGCCATATGTGCCGATTTTGCAAAAGATCTTGATATTATAATCGCTATTGAAAATATGCCGAAATTTTTTGGGGTATTTGGGCAGACTCCAGAGGAACTTTTAGAGATGATTGATAATATTAATTCTAAAAATTTGCAACTAACTTTTGATGTTGGTCATGCGTATATTGTGAACCCAGCAGTCATGGAGTTTATTGAAAAAATAAAGGACTTTATAGCAAGTATACATCTTCACAATAACGATGGCGCTCAAGATTTGCATTTTTCACTTAAAAAAGGTATAATTAGCTATAAGGAAATCCTTCAGAAGTTTCATGAAATAAACTACAATGGTTTATTGATAATTGAAACTCGCTCGTTAGATGATGCTATAGAGAGCAAAGCTTTTCTTGAAGCTTTTAGTAAGAATTATTTTTCTAGTTAGCTGTTTTCTTAAAACTTAAAATTGAGTTAGTTTACATCGGTGCGGCTAACTTAACATCTTCGGCTACAATGGTTTTCCTTCCACTACTTTTTGCAATAGCAGCCGCTTTTTCTGCAATTTTTTTGGAGAGTTCTTCCATTAATGCAGCCATTTCTCTGGCAGCTTTAGGACTTACTCTTTCAGCGTATAAATGGAGAATTCTCGCAAAGGGAGCAGTAGCCAATTCTTTCTTGGGACCCATGCCTTTCACCTCTAACTAAAAATTGAGAGCTTCCTGCTTTTTTTGTTTTTTATTTTAATTTGGGATAGTTTAGAAA
>JACRDV010000148.1 GCA_024860865.1 Methanobacteriota archaeon
ATTCCAAAAGAATAGTGAAGCCATCAGCAAAAAGAAAAGACCAGGATAGAAAAAAGAAACTGAGCCAATCGCAGAAAGTGCGAGGAGTATCGGCCAAAATATGATTGACATAGCGAAGAGGAATGGCTGAAACACCATTTTGAGAGTTATGAACTTATCGCGAAAACTAAGAGATGGATGATGTGAAGACACGCGAACAAAGGCAGATGCATCCCTTAAGCGCTTTTTTAAATAATTCTTTACCCCTATTTCAGGAACATGAAAAGTCACTGCGTTATTTTCAAAAATTACTTTATAACCACGTCCTGCAATCTTATAACTAACTTCTGCATCTTCACCATGAAACCAAGCTGGATTAAAACCGCCTATGGCTTTTAAAACATCCTTTCGATGAGCACAAGTTGGCCCCATGGCAGAAACAGTATTCTTAGGAACTTTGCTATACCTCTCCTCAAATTCAACTGCACGGCAAACCGATGCTATATCATTCGTAGTTTTGAAAATAGTTCTACCACCAACAGATGCAACTTTTGGATCAGAGAAATGTTTAACCAATTCCTTCAACCAATTCTCGCTTACTATACAATCTCCATCAGTATATGCAACAATGTCTCCATTTGCAAGTTGAAGTCCTAAATTTCTAGCATGAGAAATACCTTTTGGGTTTGAGTTAATAAGACGAATAGGGTATCTAGAAACGATTTCAGCAGTTCTGTCGGTTGATCCATCATCAACTATTATGATCTCTTTAGCCGGGTAATCGCAATTTAAAAGGGATTCAATACATTGACCAATTGTATTTTCCATGTTTCGAACGCCAACGATAATAGAAACCAATGGTATATATTCCATAGGAATCAGCTCTTCTTTAGGCAATTTTCACTATTAGTCATTGTTTCTTATGAATAATTAATTTAAATAAATTAGAAACTATAAAAATTATTATATACAATCTACTATAAATTTTCTCGCCGCAGTTTTCTATGATTCACCAGGTAACTAAGCTTGAAGAAAAGACGGTTAAAAAATAGTGAAGGAAAGGGGAAATCAAAAAAACTATTCTTGTTGATTATCGAAGGGATTTTTATAATAATGCTCAGAAGGCTGAATAATATGAAGAACAAAATTTGTCTATTAGAAATGTGAGAAATATGCAAAAAGTCACCGTGCTCGGGATCGGAGATGGTCATGATGCTGGAGTTGCACTAATTCAAAGTGGAAAGGTTTTAGCAGCACTCCAAGAAGAAAGGCCATTAAATATTAAACACTATAACGGAGTTCCAGAAGTATCAATTCAAGAAGTTTTTAAGATAGCGAACATCCATCCAAGTGAAGTAGATTTAATTGCAATCGCTAGCATTAACCGAGTCTACGCTCCAACTGCAGAGTATCCATTTAAGGTAAAATTCTTCGAAAAGATCAGCCCCCTATTTCACGGCCACACTTTCTCAAAACTTTATGTGAAAATCCTCCATAAATTTAGGGACATAAAACAGTTAAAGAAAATATTTGAGCAACTTGGGATACAAGATAAAAAGACTGTTTTTATTGAACACCATCTAGCCCACGCTTCATCTGCATATCGCTCATGCCCTTGGTCATATGAAGAGCCAGTGCTCGTTTTCACAGCAGACGGTGCTGGCGATGGAGTGAGTGCTACAGTAAATGTTTGTGAGAAAGGTGAAATAAAAAGAATTGCAACCTCAACCTACTACGACTCACTTGGAAATGCATTCTATAGTGAAATAACTAGATACCTTGGATTAAAGCCCTATGATCATGAATTTAAAACCATGGGCCTTGCACCTTACGGAAAACCAGAATACTGCATAGACAAAATGAAAAAAATCATTAGGATAAACCCGAGCAATCCCTTAGGATTTGAAAATACAGTTGGCGCTTACCTTCAATCTGTGCAACCGAAGCTTAGAAAAATGCTTGCTGGACATAGATTCGATAACATAGCGGCAGCAGCGCAACAATACCTTGAAGAAATGATTTTAAAATGGGTCAAAAATGCTATAGAAAAAACAGATATCCACAAAATAGCTTGTGCCGGAGGAATATTTCTTAATGTTAAAGTCAACAAGCTAATCTTAGAAATGCCAGAGGCTGAAGATGCTTTCTTCTACCCTGCTGCGGGAGATGACGGAACTCCAGTTGGAGCTGCTTTGCAAGCCTATTACGACTATTGTGTTCAAGAGGGAATTAAACCTGAGAAAGTACCACTAACGGATCTTTACTATGGACCGGAGTATACAAATGAGCAAATTGAGCAAGTGTTGAAACAAACCAATTGGATTAAAAAAGCTGAACGCTATAATGATATTGACGCAATTGTTGGAGAAGAAATAGCAAAAGGAAAAATTGTAGCGCGGTTCAATGGAAGGCTTGAATGGGGTCCCAGAGCACTTGGAAACAGGTCGATCCTCGCAGATGCTAGGGACTTAAAAGTTATAAGAAGAATAAACTTTGCTATAAAGCATCGCGACTTCTGGATGCCTTTTGCCCCAACGATACTTGAAGATAGGATGGGCGAGTATCTTGTAAATTCGAGGTCAGCGCCATATATGATCCTCGCATTTGATACTACAGAAAAAAGAAATGAAATTATTGCAGCCTTGCACCCATTTGATCTAACATGTAGACCGCAGACTTTAAACAAAGACTGGAATCTAACTTATAGAAAAGTTCTTGGAACATTCCAAGAAAAAACAGCAATAGGAGGAATACTTAATACGAGTTTTAATTTACATGGTTATCCAATTGTGTGTACACTCGAACAAGCGATTTGGACCTTTGAGAACTCTGAATTAGATGAACTTGCGCTTGGTAATTATATCATTAAAAGGTCTCAAACTTAGAGAATTTACAAGTTTTGAGAGGGACCGAGAAGAAATTAGAGAACGTAAGAAAATGTGATTTTAGAAAAAATATTAAACGACAATAATGTGATGCTTAGAAAACGCCTGGAAACCCACGATTTATGTTCGACTCCCCCCGCTACCACCATTATGTTGGAATTGCTTTAGCTATAAATTCGTTTGGAAAAACAAACGTACGTTTGGAAAAACAAACAAATATGAGACAGTATGACAAAGTAAGAACTATGTCTGAAGCGCTTACACCCAAAGTCATCTCAATTCTAAGGACTATGTACTCAGATATTGAGAAATGGTATTATACAAGGGAATTGGCCAAACTTGCTAAAGTCAGCACGTGGGTAGTATCCAAAGAGTTCAGCAAGCTTGTGAAGGACGGAATGGTTCAACAAAAGTCAGAGGGTAGAGAGAAATTTTTCAAGCTGAATTTGACAAATTCACGAACAAGAAAACTATGCGAGCTGTTTGAGACCGAAAGGAGAGAAAAATTCTACAAAGAAAACAGAAGACTTGCTTGGGTCCTAGAAGATTTTACAAAAAGGGTTTCTGACTTTGTTTCACAGGTTCATTCAATAGTATTGTTTGGGAGCGCGGCCAGAGGTCAGGGTGCTCCAAGAAGCGACATAGATGTTCTCGTTGTTGCACCAAATTCTGAGGAGGAACAGTTCAAGAAGTTGATGGATTCTGTTGATAAGTTAGCTGATGAGGTTAGTGGAAGATATCCAGCAAAACTTGTGCCGGTTGTTATGATGACAAAGGATTTTGAGAAAAGCATTAAAGACAAAAAAAGGTTTGCTACTGATGTATTAAAAGATGGTATTGTGCTCTTTGGGGAAGAAAGGTACTATCATTTGTTGTCGAGAGTGATTTAATGCCAAGAAAAGTGCTGACATGGAGCGATTGGTTGAATGATGCGCCCAAAGTATTCGCGATTTAATCGCACACCAAAATACATAATAAACTAAGGTTCCACAAATACTTTTTCATAGGAAGTATTCTCCAAATTTAAATGGAGCAGAGATAATAATAAGGGAAGTCAAAAAGGACGTTTGCTCAAATTACTGCTATAGCGATACAAAAGAGCTTAAAACAAACATAAAGAAATATTTTAAAATTATATGCCATTAATTAAGTAATTCCACTTAAAATCAAGAGTAGGAAGAGGGACTTAGTCCTTGTCCCCTAGCCTAGCAACTGTAATCACTAAACTCAATCGCTTTCTTTATCGAATATTTGGCGAATCTATCGGGCACATTGAATATAACAACGTCGGAATTGTTTGTTTTAGAAATCTCCCTCCTTAAGTTTTCTTAGACTTTGAATTGCGTTAGCTCCACCCAATATGTATAAGAACCGTTTAGCGTTACATTTATATTGTATTGTATCACAATTTTTGTAACGGTGATTCTAATGGGAACTATAACTGCAAGAATTTCGCAAGAACTATTTAAAGATATCAAAAAAATTGAAAAGGAAGAGGCTGCAGACCGGGCTGAGGTAATTCGCAGATTACTTGCTGATGCAGTTAAACGATGGAAGCTAAAAAAAGCACTGGAGATGATACGAGAAGGAAGGGTTACTTTTCGTACAGCAGCGAAAACAGCAGGCTTAACATACATTGAGATGCTAGATGAGGCTGAGAAGGCGAGCATTTCAATTGGTTATGCTCTTTCAGATTTGCAACAAGATTTAAAAATTATTAAACAGGAAAAATAATGGTTGTTTGTGATTCAGGTCCATTAATCTACTTGTCAAGAATAAGTAGGTTAAGTCTTCTAAAAGAACTATTTGATTCTATTGAAATTCCCGCCTCAATTTACCGCGAAGTAGTAGAAGAAGCTAAAGCTCTCCACAAATTTGGTGTAACTCCAATTGAAGAAGCAATTAGAGAAGGTTGGATTAAAATCATTACAATAGATGAACTAGAAGTTGTAAACAAGTTGGCAACAAATGAGAGTATACAAGAAGAAGATGCAGAAATTCTATATTTAGCAAGAAAACTTTCAACAAAACTAATATCGAACGATAAATGGCTTATAGAGCTTGCCAGATCTTTCGGATTAGTCTCTATTTGGACGACAACTCTAATACTTTTGGCAGTAAGGAAAGGTAAGCTGAGCAAAGATGAGGGGAAAGACCTCCTGAGAAAACTCGTTTTATCTGGACTTCATTTAAAGTCCAATGTTTATGGGGAGCTTCTAAGCACGCTTGAAGAGATGTAACTTTGAAAATGACATAGTAATTGTATTTCCCATAATTCATTATGATTGCATGTAATTGCAATTTCACCATTCTATATTTGGTATCTGTTCATTATCTAGTAAGCTTGTTTACTTTTTTCTTTGATTACCTAATAGACTTTATTCATTTTCTAATAAGTTGTAATTGTTCAATATGTGGCACAACAATATTCCATGAAAATTTTGTAACAATCCATTCTCTGGCTTTTGTACCTATTTTAGATGCTAAACTCTTATTATTAAGAATTCTTATTAGAGCGTCTGCAAAGCCACGAACATCGCCTGGATGAGCTAATAGACCAGTTTTTCCATCCATTACAATATAAGGAATGCCTCCAACTTTAGGAGCAATCGCAGGCTTACCGCAAGCAATGCTGATAGTATAGAGGAGCTTTTAGAGATAGCGAAAAATAGAAAAATAAAAATATTATGTATAGGCCGAGGTAGAAAGTTTTCTCATTATCTCTATGAGGTAGAGAAAATTGATAGTAGTAATTTCATTCTTAGCAATAATTTTGTGGCATAGATGTACATAAAAATTTTTTTGTAGCAACTTTCTCAGCAGTGAAAAAGAGACAAGAACTTTTGAGAACACTATAGAAGGATCTCAGCTTTTAAAGAGAGAATTCCACCGGTCTATTTGCTCTAACCAACGGAGTTTTCACAGAATGGTTGAAACAAATGCAAAAAAGTTCTTATGTTCACTAGCTTCTTCAATGGCTAGTATTAAATTTAATAACAGCACATTCCCAAAAAGCCTAGATCTCGAAATGTTTATAAAGTATAAATAGACTGGTGCAAATCTTTTTCTTAAGTTAGATTTTCAATTGTTTCGATTTTTGAAAAATTAACTATTGCCTGTTAGATGGGACATATAACTGACTTCTAACTTTATAAAACTATACTGCTTTTTCTTCAAAGAGCTTGCGAATATCGCAGGTTGCCGGGGGTTGGAGGGTGTATAGGGGAATCTAGAAAATAGTGCTTTCCAGTTGCAGCTTTCACATTGCCCGAAATTCTTATAAACGTTAGCAACGATAAAAATTACTATGATAAACCTAAACGTAATGAGAAAGCGTCTTGAAATTCTGATTGGGCAGAGGCTTATGGATACAACTTCTGCAAGAATGGCAGTTGAAGTGCAGGATAAGCTAAGGCAGAAGTCAAAAACTCTGCGGAAGGGCAAAAGCAGCGTGGAGATTTTAAGGGAGTGGAGAGAGGGCAGATGGTCGTCCTAGATACATCTGTCGTTGCTAAATGGTTTCTTGATCTTGAATGGAAATGCTCAAATTGTTCTATGCGATTTAACTCTTTATGAGCTTGGAAACTTACTGAAATTCAAGGGGTTTTCTCCAAGCGAAACCGAATTATTAAAACTCTATAGCTTACATTCTGGACCTTGTCGTAGATGATGAACTTGGCCTTTGTCAATTTGTTCACAATTTTTAAAATATATGTTAAATATTTAAACTTTTTTCATAAAAACCTTATAAATTAATAAATTAAAATTATTTAAAACTTAAGCTGATTTGGTTTCAAACTTGCCTGAGATAAGTCTTATCAGGATATAATAGCTGGTGATAATAAGCGCAGCTATTATTGTGAGATTTTGTATCCAATATCCATACACTGCAAAAAGTCTTTGCAAGAAAGTTAATGTTAAACTTGCAGCAAAAATACCGACAGATATGCCAACTAGTAAATATTCAAGGTTAGATTCTTGTTTTGCCATTTTAATTCCGTATCTATATAATCTATATAAGCAGGCAAGTAATGCTTAAATGATTTTGCTCTGTTGCTTTTTCTACCTTTGTTACAGTAAGTCTACCAAGTGAGAAATGCTAAATTACTACTTCAATATGCTTTGCATCTTTTGACTTTATCTCTACTTCTTTTCCCTTTTCAAGCCCTAGTGCATGTGCCAGTTCCTTTGGAATTCTGACGATAGTAGATTCGCCGAGTGTGCCGACCTTGACTTTCATGCCTCTCTTGTACTTATTGAGAATTAGTGCCTTTTCTGCATCTTCTGGGTGGAGGTATTCCTCTCCACATTTTTTGCACTTCCATGCCCGCATTCTGAACCCATCGATGACTAAGGTTGTTTCTCCAGCCCAGCCGCCGCATTTAACGCATTTCATTTTTTCTTTTTTCATTTTTTACCTTGAATTTTCCTACATGGATTACTGCGTAGACTTCCTGCTTGGACCAAAACTCGTAAGATTTAGCGATTACAACCTTTATTGTCTTATTCTTAATATCGACATTTTTCTATAGTACCTTCTTTTCTGCCGGCAGAGGAGCAATCGTAGCCATCTTCAAGAATTTGCAAAATATCATATAAATCCATGCCGAGGTCTTTTAATTCATAGTAAGCGCTTTTCGTTGGTCTAAGAGGAAGACCTTTATAGGCTATATCCAAATATTTCATATGAATATCTCATATAAATATCTTTTTTAAAAATTCACAAAGTAAAATTATTCAATCATCTCAAGCTGATAAGTAGCGCCAACCAGTAAATACTCAGGGTTAGATTCTTGTTTGGCTATTTAACTCCCGACATATTTGTAAATGTAAACATAGTTTTGGTTTTGTGCCCAATTATAGATTCGAACGAATCGCACATCTTTAGCAAAATCATCTTTTGTAAAATTATAATAAAACATCGGAGTTAGGTCGCTTATTAGGAAACATGGTATGTAACTTTTATTTAGCGCATATTTTGCGATAAAACTTGGATCGGATACATTTTCAAAAAGATATAAATCAAAAGTCGTCCGCTCAGTTAAAACTATTGCCCAAGAGACCAATCTTTCTTCAGTTGCTATGGAATAACTTCTTGGGGTATTTTTAGCAAACCATGCAATTGCATCATATTCATAGTCTTTAATTGATGCTTTAGGAGCTAGAAAAGGTGGGAAACCATAGCCTACCGCCATTAGTGCCGAGGGTACTATTAGCAATGTTGCCACAAAGGATATAGAAATGCCCTTAACTATAGCCCTAATTGGGAATTGATGGAGAATTTTTTCCGCTCTATTTAACAAATTAATGAAAACATCAGCCCCAATTATTGAAAGTGGATAAGGTATAATTACTATAAATCTAATAATCTGGAAATACATTCGGACTTCAACTAAAGGTTCCCAAATTTGAAAATACAAATAAATGAGGACAAGGATCCAGAAAAGCCATGTTGCTGGAAGGAGTTCTTTTCCAGGAATTTTTTTTGCCAATATTAAAAATACAACTAAAAATAAAATTCCCACTGTAAGTGCCAGCACGCGAAATTTTAAAAATGATAGCAGTAAAGGCAAACTGATATAGATCCCTTGTGGTCCTGCCCAATAAGTTCTAACCAGGTACACATTGATAAAGTACCAGCTCATCAGTCCTATGGATAATAGAAAAGATATTATCACTGATTTGTTTCTAGGAGTAAGACCAGACTTTACTATTTCAGCTATTATATAGGTTCCAACTACAGTGACCAAAAAATAGAGAGAGAACTCGTGGGCCATTATAGCTCCGCAAAATAGCAATATCAAAAACAAAATTCGTTTGATATCAATTCTATCGCTTGGTAGCTTGCACACGTAGTAAAAACATGCTAGAAGCAAAAACATTCCAAAATTGTATGCATGGAGGCTCCAAGAGACGGGAATTCCAAGGTTAAAATAGTTGGCGGCCCAGAAGAATGATGCTAGGAGCCCAGTTTTTCTATTATTATAAAGAGCCGATGCAAGCAAATACACCAATATTGCTGTAGCGCAATATAGAATAGTCGGGATGATTTTCATAAGGGCAGTCAATGGTATATGGGTTAGAATGAAAATTGCAGCTAGTACTTGAAAAAATAATGGGGAAACTTGTAGAGAAAAGGGTTGCGCGTTATGAAAAGTATCTATAGGTCGGATTGCAAGATTTTGATTTACATAAAGCTTAGTATATTCGATGTAAGTTGCTGCGCCTCCACCAACTGGGAAGTGGCTTAAGAGCTCAGGTAGGCCTCGAAGCAAAATTGCTATCGCGCAAATTAAAATGAACAAAATTTTTTCAGTTTTATCCAAGTTCAATTCCTCTTTGAAAAACCTCTGAAGAGAATAAAATAGGAAATAGAGAATTTTTCAAATAAATTTGTGAAATTATACTTTCTTACATAAAAATTCTCGCTTGGCACAATCTCAAATCTTCCTCTAATTGTTTTGGAATTGTCACTTGCCCTTTACTAGTAACTATCAGTTGTCTCTATTCCTCCTGGGAATGTTAGGTTAAGCTCTTTGGCTATGCCAGTTTAAAAAGACTCAGCAACTTATAAGTTGTTTAATTATAATTTTTTTGAGTAATATGGGCTATGTGAAGATTAAAGCAATTATTGATTCTCAAGACTAGGTTAAAAGAGGCCCTTGGTACGCTTTTTAAACCATTAATTATAGAGGAACTAAATTTAAGTCTAATAGTAGTAGAAGTGTAATTCTGGCTGATGAAAAAAGGTTGAGTACCATTGGTTGTTTTATATATAAAGGCTCTTGAGAACAAAATATGTTTAGCAGCTTTAGCAACCCCAGAGCCATTGCTTGGAACTTC
Source organism: Methanobacteriota archaeon (assembly GCA_024860865.1). Classification (GTDB taxonomy): domain Archaea; phylum JACRDV01; class JACRDV01; order JACRDV01; family JACRDV01; genus JACRDV01. Next base: position 9,708 of record JACRDV010000148.1, read on the forward strand.
TGCAATGAGGATTTGGGTATAGCA
>JACRDV010000149.1 GCA_024860865.1 Methanobacteriota archaeon
ATAGCACATCACTTGCTTAAAAACAATGAGGAATACGTGGAAGAAGGGTTTGAAAAGGAAGTTAGGCTTAGCTTTCAAAATTTCAATTTTCCACCCCTACAAAAAATGGCAGAAATATTGGGGAATGCGGGCTATTTAATACAGCCGCCAACCTAACAGCAAAATCTTTTTCATAGCAACGCAAAACTTTAGATATTAAATAAAGACGCTAAAGATAGCTTTGATTAGCTTGATAATGGTTTCACTCGAGCTTGTAGCAACTAAAAAACTACATTCAATATCTTGAAGCTATTAGGTATCTTATTTTTTATGAGGAAATTTTTAACCAATCATTATCTTGTACTCACATACAGTAAGACCAACAGCGCGAATAATTCAAAGACATCAGCTATCGCTCTATAGAAATCAACTGGAGTAGAAGATAATTCATGAAAAAATAGAATCTTAATGATAGGAGATGAAAAGACGGCGCGAACAAGTAGAATAATGGCGAAAACTATTAAACCTAGGGCCATTTGAGATTTGATCTGTCTATATGACTTAGCAAATGTAAACAAGAAGATAGATAAGACAGTCATGTTTGCGATAGTTAGTATCAGGCGGATAATTTCTACAACATCAGTCACTGTATTTTTCTCCAAATATTAAAAGAGTATAGTGACGTTATGCTATAATAAAATTTTCTAAAATAAAATATTTATTCGCTCTTGTAACGAAGATTGTGGCTGAGAAATACAATTAGTTAAAAGCTCTAATCCTTAGAAAAGCTAACTAATTTTGTGAATTTAGTTAAAATTTTCTTAAATAGGGTTCTTATCTGAAATTTATTCTATCTGAAGAAAATTCTGCTTTAACAGTTTTTTAATTGTTTCATTTTTTGAAACTTTTAATCTTCAGCCACAACTTTCTTAACATGAGCGTATTTATTTAGTAATATTAAAATTTACAAGAGTTTGGTTGAGGATCAATGAGAGAGCTATTCTGGTGGATTTTCGGCGGGACTGTAGGAGGTCTTACGAGAGCAGAAATTATTAAGGCCTTGAAAGATAGGCCTTATAATGCTAATCAGCTAGCCCAAAAGTTAGGATTAGACTATAAGACAGTTCGATATCATTTAGATGTTTTAGAAAGAAATGGACTTGTAAAGCCAACTGAACAAACATATCCTATGTATTTTTTAACTGAAGAAATGGAGAAAGGTTATCAGGATTTTGAAATGATTTACGAGAAAATAGCCAAGAAGAAATAAAAGAAAGTTTAATTATTTTTATTTCGCAAAAGTTTAAATTTAAAAATTTTATACTGGTATTTTTATGGTTAATGATAGAAAATTAATACCAGTTTATGTATTTTCGCTGTTTTTAATAACTTTCGGACTTGCGAGGATAGTAGTACGTTCCCATCTAACATTTGAGCTCCTATGGAAAGGTTATCGAATACATCACTTCTTCTTTGGGATAATTTTATCGCTGATTGGGGGATGGATTGCACTTAACCAAGATGGTTCAAAATGGATTAAGGCAGCTAGCATTTTATACGGTATTGGACTTGGTTTAATTATCGATGAAATTGGTTTATTGCTCACATGGGGCAACTATTGGGCAAGAGTGACTTACGATATCTTTATAGCTTTAGTTTTAATTTTTCTAATTTTTATTTTCTTAAAAAAAGTTTCTTAAATTTTTTATATTAAAAAAATTGAAGAGTGATATCATTTTATGTAAAAACGAAATTTTACCAATCTATAAAATTAAACTGTGGATTTTGATGAATAATGTTTGAATTCATTTTTACGCATCCATATCTGTATCTTTCTCTACTTATGGTTCTAGATACAGCATTTAGTGTGGTACCTTTTGAAATTTTGATTGGGCTGGCAATAGTGTTAAAAATCAACCCATTAACTCTTGGGATGCTTGGAGCAGTTAGTTGTATGCTAGGTGCTTGGGTGGATTACTACCTTGGATTTTGGTCTGGGCGCTTTGTTTTTAAGAGGATCTCAGCGGAGAGACTCGAGTGGGCAAAAGAGTACTTGAAAAGATATGGTCCAGCAGGTATTTTAGTCAGCAGAATCATCCCATTTATACCATATAAACCCATATCGATGATTTGTGGGATGTTAAATTACAACCTCCTTCTTTTTTTATCGTTCACAGCAATTGGATCATTCTTACGATTCTATATTGAATCAATAGCTATTCTCAAAAGTGGAGTGGAACTAAAAAAAGCTAGTTATTTTATTGGACGTATAGAAGAGAATGTTATTTTACCCCATAAATATTTGGTCACAAGTGCTATCACATTGGTTGTGATATTAGTTATGCTATATTTGGTTGCGGGAAAAAATATTATACGAAATTTCAAAACAAAATCTAATAAGTAGCTGTTAACTGCATTTTTAAAACTTTTGATAAATTTTTGTTTTGTAGTTCGGCTCAATGTGTTACTGCTCCAAATGTAATAGCAGTTAACATTCCGGCAGAAAACGCTATGCCAATGCACAAAAGTGCATAAATTATATGATTTAGTTCCATGAATGATACGCTGAGATTCGCCTCATCTTGTTTTTGCCCTTGAGTAACTTTTGCAGTAAATCTTACTCCGCCCCAGTAGGCTTGGCTATTAATTTGAATTTTTCCAGAATAAACTCCAGGTTGACCTTCTGTTAGTTGTGCTGAAACTTTTTCTGGATTTCCTTTATATACATCAGCTATCACTACTACGTTTGCACCGCTTACTGGTTCCATCGTCACCTTATCATTTACTGAAACTTTAAAGTCAATAGTGTCTATTGGTTTATAGATCAAAACTTTCATATCAATAACTCCAGGAATCAAGGTGTACTTTGCCGTTGGCTTTGGCTCGAATTTTATCGAAAAAACAGTTCCGCCAGCAACGGCTTCTGGAGCCTCTGTGCCAGTAGCTGAAACTACTGCCGTCATTATAAGAAATATTAAAATTAAAGTAGCAGTTAAGAAACATAATTTCGTTTTCACTTTACTTCCTCATTTTCTTAGGTTTAAATATAGTTACCAATGCAAATATCAGCACGCCTCCTGAAACAACAAGAACTGCAACAAGCAATCCAAGCCCTATAGAGGCTGCGATAGCTAAAGGAACTACCCTCATTAGTTGTGCCACGTCTACAATCATTTTCATTGCAACTATCAGCACAATTCCACCGAATATCATTCGCAATCTTGGTCCTTTGATGTACTTGGTAGCTTTAGCTCCAATTTGTGCTCCGATAGTTGTACCAATAAACATAATAACAAGCAAATAAAGGTCAACGTTGCCACTAATCGCTTGCATGAGAGAGGCGTTTGTAGCAGTAAAAACCATTTGGAAAAGATCAGTTCCAACCGCAATAACTACAGGTAGACCGAGGCCATAAACTAATGCTGGAGTCATTAAAAAACCTCCGCCGACCCCCATAAATCCAGAAAGAATACCGACCAAAAATCCTAAGCCTACCGCAAAAATCGCTGGAACTGAAACCTCAGCTTTTTCTAAAACTAATTTTGGAGGCAAAGGTAAAGATCGTATAAATCGGCTAACACCAGTTGAGACCTCATCATCTTTTGTTTTAGGTTTTTGTTTTGAAGCTCTGTAGGACATCCAACCTTCAAGAAATAGAAGAGACCCTAAAAAGGAGAGGATAACCATCCACACGATCTTAGTATAAAGCGTTAGATTTGATGCGCCCATAGTCTTCAATGAATTTAATAAATAAACTCCAGTCCAACCCCCAGGAATTGAGCCAATCAAAATTGTTAATCCAAGCTTCCATTCAACATGGCCAAGTTTGTAGTGAGCAGCTGTTCCAGATGTGGCTGTTGCAACTATTCCAACTAAGTCTGTGCCAGCAGCGACGTTCATAGGTATTCTAAAAATGGAGTTTAGTAATGGAACCATCAAAAACCCGCCACCAACTCCAACTAAGCCAGCCAAAAAACCAACAAGTAGCCCTATACTAATTACTCCGAAAGGATTGACTTCAAGGCCAGCCCACGGTAGATACAACTCAAACAAAAAATCATCCTCACTCTAGTTCTAAGAAAACAGTTTATCTAATAACTAGCACAGGACACGGAGCGTGCCTAGTTACCCTATCTGCAACACTGCCGAGCAAGGTATGACTTAATCCTCTTAATCCTCTAGACCCTATAACTATGGCATCGCAAAATGTTTCTTCAGCTTCTCTAATTATTTCTTCCCATGCTTCGCCTTCCCTGATCTTTGTCATCATTTTAACATCTTCTTTCTCTGCTCTTGCTTTTACATCCGCTAGAATTTGTCTGCCTTTTTGCCACAGCTCTTTCTCCATGGTATCTCTGACCATCACATGAGTCAAACTCATAGCCCAGTGACTTATATCAACCACATATAAAGCTGTTAATTGGGCTCCAAATTTCTTTGCTATTTCAATAGCATAATTTTCAGCTTTTTTTGCACATGAAGAGCCGTCTGTTGCAAGAAGGATTTTTTTATACATAATATCTGTGTTAAATAGTTAAACTCGACTTAAATCTTTTTAACTAATAAAAATAGAATTTTGAATTCAATTTATTTCAAAATACATGAGAGTTTTCTAACAAATAATAAAAAAATTTCACTAGTAAACCTTTACTAGTGAAGTCTCATATCGTATTATTTTAGAATTCAGTGCGATACTATTTGTTGAATTGAAGGCGTACTTTCAGGATGCGAAGGTCTCTTGATGCCTCCTAATAGAGGTCTAACTACAAATACTGGACAGTGTGCATGCGTAAGTACATTTTTAGAAACGCTGCCTAGCAAGACTCGACTTATACCCTTACGACTGTTTGATCCGACAACTACTAGATCATACTTGCCTACTTTAGCTTCTTTGACAATTTCTTCCCATGGATTTCCTTTTCTGACCTTGGTTTCAATTTGAATGCCTTCTTTTTCTGCCTTCTCTTTTAGATCCATTAAAAGTTCTTGACTTCTCTCTATCGTTACTTGTTCTAGATATTCATCAAACGATTGCATTTTATCGTCTTTAATCACTGGGGTAGTTATCTTATACGAACGAAAAATTAGATCAACTACGTATAAAGCTGTTAATTGAGCTCCAAATTTCTTTGCAATTTCAATTGCCTGTTTCTCCGCTTCTTTTGCGCTTTGGGAACCATCGGTTGCAATTAATATTTTCTTGAACGTAAGAACGCCTCCTTTTTTTAAAATATTATAATGTAACAAACATTATTAAGGGATTTTTCAAAATTAGATTAAACTAAACTACTTAAAAAGGAACAATTAATTTAAAATTGTTTTAAAATTAGTTTAATGAGTTTCCCAAACTTATTTATAATCTAGAACTTTACACCAAATTTTTTTGAACGAGAAGATTAGAATCAAAAATGCTAGCCTAGAATTTTGTTGTTTCAAATCTGAAAATAATTGATTTAAAAAATTTATTTATTTTAATAATTAGCAAAAAATTAAAAATTTAAGTCGATTTTTCCGATTTTTCTTCGAAATCTTTTTATAGAGGCAACATCTTAACCGCGCTAATCTGATAGTAATTTTACATTAATTTATAATTAAATTATAACTAATTAAAAAAGAGGGCTAAAAATGCCATTTAATTCGAAAGGGATGATAACCGCTCTTTCGCTCGCCCTTGCTACTATTGTCGCTTATTGGTTGGCTATCACTAAGGTAGGCGTAATTGAACGACTGTTTAGTGAAAACAAACTTGGCTATGCTGTATTATGTGTTAGCACTATGGCTATCTGTGGCACTCTACTTGGATTTTTTGCAGACTCCATAACGAATTTACTAGGATGGAAAATAGAGAGAGTAGAAGAAGCCGAGGTAGAAAGACTGGAAGAGTAGAGTCAATTTAGGTGAGGATATGTATTTCCCATTTTCAGGTGTTGAATTTCCATTGTGGTATCTTCTTTTAATCGGCTTTACTGTCGGAGTTTGTGGCGGATTTTTCGGATTCGGCGGAGGATTTATGGTAACACCTTCTCTTGCTATCTTTGGATTTCCATATGCATTTGCAGCTGGCACAGATCTTCAACACATAGCTGGCAAGTCTATTATAGCAACTATAAGGCACAGAGAATTAGGCAATGTTGATTTTAAGCTTGGATTATTATTGTTGGCTGGAACTGTGCCTGGAGTAGAACTTGGGCACACGATAGTTGAATATCTTAAGTCCATAGGTAAGGAAGTGTACATGTTGTTAGTTTGTTTCATAGTTCTCAGCTGTATATCCGGTTATATGCTCTACGAACTTTCTAAAGTGAGGAGGTTTATAAAAGAAAAGGGAATAATAGGTAAGGACGTGGTACCGAGCAAACTCCCACAGAGGATACAGAATATTAAAGTTCCACCTATGATATTACTGCAAGCAACAAAAGTCACGATTTCTCTTTGGATCATAATTGCTATAGCTTTCCCTGTTGGTCTTTTAGCTGGATTGCTTGGTGCTGGTGGCGGTTTCATTATGGTGCCATCATTGATTTATATCATTGGAGCTCCAACTACTGTAGCAGTTGGAACTGATCTTTTTCAAGTTATGTTTACAGCTGCTTATGGCGGTTTAACATATGCGCTTTCAGGACACGTTGATATACTAGCAGCCATATTGATGCTAGCCGTAGCCGCGGTTGGTGCACAAATAGGTTCAATTGCAACGGCGTATGTGAGAGGTATATCCATCAGGTATTTGTTCTCTATAATGATATTCTCGGCAGGTCTAGGGGCGCTCCTTAGGTTTATAGCATCTCCGGAAACATACGGAATTGCTGTGCTTCAAAATGTCGCTTTGGTGCTCGTACTAGGCGCTGCTCTCATTCTGTGCATAGTGATAATAATATATTTGGCAAAAGGTATAACAGCTGCGCGTGAAAAGCAAAGAAAAGCAGAAGTTAAAAGTCAATCAACACGGTGAAAAGAAAATGCAAAAACTTGAGTGTTTGTATGTTCAAGAAGATTTTAATTCCAACCGATGGTTCTGTTTCTGCTGAAAAAGCTATTGAAGTAGCTGCAGACTTGGCTAAGAAATATGATGCTAAGCTGACGATTTTGCATGTCTTACCTCTTCGGGCCAGTATATCCCCGATAGGCCCACTCGCTTTAGGAGAAGTTATGAAAAAGCTTCAAGCGGAGGCAGATAAGCATATTAGAAGCGGAAAAGAAATTGCTGATAAAGCAGGGATCGTAGCTGAGACTAAGACTATAGTTGGACTTCCTGCAATAACTATTCTCGAAGAAGCAGAGAAAGGCGAGTATAATCTCATTGTAATGGGGACTCGAGGTTTGAGTGCAGTAGCTAGGTTTGCACTAGGGAGTGTTAGTGATAAAGTAGTTCGACACGCTCCATGTCCTGTTATGCTAATTAGATGATAGTACAAAATTATCAAATTTTTTCTAAAATAAAATTTCCTAATTCCCTAATTCATTTTTAATTTAAAGTTGTTCTGTCACAAAATAAAAAAAGAGATTAAGCGAACCAAAAAAATAGGAACGCCATTTTTTCGTTGTTTTATTTTCTATCCTGACTTCACTGGTGATACAATAGCGCTTGGTATTACTCTTGGCCTCTCCGCGATTTCTGGTAGCGATCTCGCTATGAGTACTGGGCAACGCGCATTAGCAAGAACTCTCTCGGCGACACTTCCTAAGAAAGACAACATACCCTTACGGCTAGCTGACCCAATCACTAGTAAGCTGTATTTGTTTACTTTAGTTTCTTTAACTATTTCTTCCCATGGATTTCCTTTTCTGACCTTGGTTTCAATTTGGATGCTTTCTTTTTCAGCTTTCGATTTAATGTCCTCCAAAATTTCTTTGCTTTTCTGTGTAAGCTCTCGTTCTAAAGCATATACGGCTCCTAATGGGATAGTTATAGTAGCCTCGTATGTACGAATTAGTTGTTGATCTACCACATATAAAGCTGTTAATTGAGCTCCAAATTTCTTTGCAATTTCAATAGCTTGCTCTTCTGCCTTCTTTGCACCAGTTGACCCATCTGTTGCAACCAAAATTTTGTTATACATTAAAACACCTCCTAAAGTTATTTTTATAATAATCTATAACGGCCCTCTATAAGGGAATTTTTCAAAATTAAGTAAAAATTAATATCAAAATAATGTAAATTTATAATAAAATTATTATAAATTAATTATAACTAGTTATAAATTAGTACAAAATTAGTTATTAATTAATATAAAATTAATACAAATTCAAATTTTTGCTATTATTTTAAAAATTGGCCTAAAAATTTGAAATTAATCAAAAAGATATATCATAAGTGTATCTTTTACCATTATAAAATTACTATTATTAAAACCTCGAAAAGTGGCCTTTATGAAACATCTGCTTTGGTGGTTATTCGTTGTTTCTCGGGGCAGCGGCACTCGAGTAGAAATAGTACGTGCCTTAAAAGAAAGGCCGTATAATGCAAATCAACTGGCGGAGTTACTCAATTTGGGTTACAGAACTATTCGCCACCACCTAAAAGTTCTAGAGGATAATGGTATAATAGAGACAGAGGGGAGCAGATACGGCATTATGTATTTTTTGTCTTCAGAGATGGAACAAAATTACGCCTTATTTGAGGATATATCGAAAAAAAGAGAAAAAAATAAGTGAGGGATCTAAATATGAGTATGCTTACTACAATTTACGGCATAGTTATACTTGCGATAAACGCTGGTTTTTTAATCGCTCTGCTTTTCTTGCTCTTTAGTTCTTATCGAAAAATGCGGTCAACATTTACCTTGGCTATGATTCTATTCGCTCTTGTACTTTTAATGAAAGCAATTGCTAAAGAAGGTTTATATATCGCAGTATTCCTTGGCAAATCTGACATAGGCTTATTTTATGATTATAACGTGGTCACTGAGACTACCGAATTTGTTGCTCTAGCTATTCTGCTTTATCTGATGACTCGATAAAGTCGTACTGAAGTAAATGAAACCTAAAGGTGAGAATTCACTGAAGACATTTATATTCTCATACAATTAATAAAGAATCAAAAGTTTAGGAAGAACTTACATGTTTAAACGTATCCCTTTTGGGATTCCCGGTATCGATGAACTAACAAATGGTGGAATTCCGTTACCTTCTGCGATTTTGCTTTTAGGTGATCCAGGTACTGGGAAAAGCGTAATTACACAACAATTTATTTGGGAAGGCCTTAGACTTGGGCAGCCAGGAATTTACTTTTGCGTTGATCATTCTCCTCAAAGCGTTAGAGAAAACATGGCATCTTTTGGTTGGAATGTAAAACCATATGAAGATAAAGAAGAGCTGATTTTAGTAGATGCATTCTTGGGTCG
>JACRDV010000150.1 GCA_024860865.1 Methanobacteriota archaeon
TCTGAAAATACAACAATTCCAGTGATCATACTGTTCTACAGCAGGGTGAATGAAAGTCTTGTCCAGAACTATGGTAAAATCAAGTACACGTATAAAATCATCCCAGGGATTGCAGCAGAAGTGCCGAATAAATATATCCAGGAAATAGGAAGAAATCCTAAAGTAGAGTTAATTGAATACGATACTACTGAAATTTTCCTTGCTGATGAAATTATACCTTGGGGCGCTGAAAAAATTGGTGCTACAACTTGCTGGAGTAATGGTGTTACAGGAAACGATGTTGTAATTGCAATTGTAGATGGTGGCGTAGACTATAATCATCCCGATTTAAAAGATAACTATATTGGTGGATATGATTTTGCTGATAATGACAATGACCCTATGGACTATGATGGGCACGGAACTAATTGTGCAGGAGCGGCTTTAGCCAAGAAGAATGGTTTCGGTACAGTTGGAATAGCACCCGGTGCTAAGTTACTGGCAGTTAAGGTTTTTCGTCAAGGTGGTAGTTCTCTAAGTACACTTATAGCAGGGATAGATTACGCAGTTCAAAATAAAGCAGATGTAATTTCGATGAGTTTTATTCTCGGGTCGAGTTATAGTTATGCCTCTTTGGCACAGGCTTGTCAAAATGCTTATATTAAGGGAGTGGTTTTAGTGGCCTCTGCTGGAAATCATGGCTCGAGTGGTGTTTTTTATCCAGCTAAGTATCCTACAGTAATTGCAGTAGGTGCAACAGATTCGAATAATAAAATAGCCTGGTTTAGTTCTATAGGTCCAGAAGTTGAACTTGTTGCACCTGGTATTGGCATTTATACAACTGCGATGAACAATAAATATGAATACGTAACAGGAACCTCAATATCAGCTCCACAAGTTGCTGGTGTAGTTGCATTAATGAGAGGTATTAATCCTAGTCTCTCACCAGACGAGATTAGAAAGATACTTAGGGAAACAGCAGAGGATTTAGGAACGCTAGGTAAAGATGACTACTACGGATATGGTCTGGTCGATGCTGACGAGGCTTTAAGCAGGGTTGTAGCATCCCCTACAACGACAACAACCTCGACCACTACCACAACCACTACAAGCACAACTACATCTATAAGTGTAACCACTACATCTACAAGCACAACAACTACGACGATACCTATAAGCAAGCCATTTCGTAGCATTGCTTTAAGGTAATTAACCCTATTTTTCTAATGAGTATACTACATTCACACTAATTTAATCCTTTTCAATCTAAAAACTTTAGAGATTATAAAGCTAAAAAATGGTGGAGAAAAAGCTTTATCAAACCTTTGCTCAAATTCTGCCCAAATATTGCTTGCTAGTTCAAACGATAGTATAAAGCTCGACGGCCCCACCAGTAGACTTCCATAAAATGGCAATTTCAGGCTCCTTTTTTAGCAAGGGAGCTGCTTAAATCCTGCTCAATGTTTGTACATAATGAATGTTCAGACTTCCTCATGTCTCTCAATGCCTGGGACTCCATCAAATCCTCGGTCAAAAGATATCAAATCTTTGATTTCCCGGCTCTGCATTAACGCCACTTGTGGTTGAGTCGACAAAGCTGAGATTTGGGTATTTTTTAAAAATTTCACCCGCTATCTTCAACTCAACATCGCTTACTCTGGTGAGTTCCAGATTCTGGGATGAAAGTAGAAACTCGTACGCTTTGTTAGAGGCCTCAACCCCGCCTCGCCCGCTGAACCTGATCAGGGTTAGAGTTTCAGCCATCACGTAATCCGTAAAGATACATCTACCGATTTTTCCAGTGCCTACTGCAGTCAAGATTTTTGAGGCATCTCTATGTCTGGCATCACGCTTGAGGGCCGCAGCCACCAACACGACCGAGTCTATTGCAAACAAGGTCATCCGCGCCCGTACAAAATTTTGTTGTGATTTTTGGTCACGTCAGAAGGGTCTGCTTCGACTAGTCCAACCATCTGGAGAAGTGGGTCTTTTTTTATTTTTTTTCTTTTAAGCTTAACAACTATCTCAGCCCCCATTGGGAGCCACTCGAGCTCGTCGCCGACTTCGAGGCCAAATATTTTCCTGATCTCGGACGGAACCGAAGTTAGGTACTTTTTTGATACTTTTGTTGTAGCCATCCTTCACACCACTATTCTTTTTATTTACTATGTATTTTTAAATATTTCTATACTATCCATTTTTTTACTTAGTCAAAGATTAAGCAAAGGATTCCTCTGTTATCCGAAAGCACCTGAACAACCTACAGTTTCATTTTCAACTCGCATGCTAAATCCCAACACTGAATAGACGACATTTCGTAAACATGGGGTACTGCTCAATAGCTGCATGTTAGTTCAAATGGAATTTTGAATCTCGACGGCCCCACTATACAAATCCATGAATTGAGCAGTTATAGAGCATATTTTGTATAAAGAAGTGCTATAAAGTCTGCTTTATTTTTGCTATTTTAAGAAAGTTTTTTATCTTCGAGTATTTATTAAAAATTGAGTTAACTTGAAAAGATCGTTATCGTTCTTAATAACTTTTCTAATAATTATAATTGGATTTTTATTTTCATCTTTTTTTGTTAGTGCCGAAAAGCCAAGAGTAGTTTGCTTGCAAACTCAATTGATTCTCTTTAATAATTACTCTTAATTAGAGCATAGTTACGGATGGATAAATGTGGTAAATATTAAATTAATAAATGGCGTCCAAAAAATTGGACAATTTAAAAATTGAAAACTGGGAAACATTAATATAATTTTGAGAAGTTATATAATTAATAGCCAATCGGGGAGAAAATACCTCCTTATTACTTCCTCTGTTGAGGTAACAGTGCATCTTTTATGCGCTGTGAGAGCTTTTGATTCTCTAAACCAATTGGCTACTAGCAAAGACTGCCAACAAAATTACAATTGAAACTTGAAGTGACAATAAACTTAAACTAAATAAGAACTCTGCTTAATTCTTGCTCAAATATTGCTTGCTAGTTCAAACGCTAGTATAAAGCTACGGCCACATATTTGATCAAAAATGCATAAAAACAAAGAGAGCAAGAATAAGATTGAAAGTGTTCCAATGGAGCAAAAATTCCCCGTATTAGTTTTAGCCATTATGCTAATTATTATCTCTTCTGTATCAGCTCGTCTAGAAGTTGGTGGTGTTCCAATTATCAGCACAGTGATTTTAACTAGCGATAATGAAGCTGATTTAGTTGTATCTCACATTTTAGCCGATAGGATAATAGCGAGTATTGTAATAACACATTGGGGGACTTTTAACGGAACTGCCTTTACAAAAATATTTTCTATTAAACCCTCAAGAGTTATGATAGTTGGTGGTCATGAAGCGATTCCTAAATCAGCTGAAGAAACGCTTGAAAAATTGGGAATTGCTTGCATACGTTATAATGGTAAAGACCGATACGAAACTGCAGCGTTAGTTGCCATAGAATGGAGAAACGTTGCTAAAATAATAATAGCAGAAGGCAATGATGAAGAAGGGATTCGTGAGGCTGAAGTTATTGCAAAAGCACAAAGAGTGCCAATTGTTTACATAAAATTCGAAGGTATACCTGCAGTTACAATTAATGTTACAACCAAGCTTGGAGCGACAACAGTCATTCTGATTTCAACACCGGGAATATCGGTTGAAGAAATTAAAACCAAACTCAGAGTCAAAATGGTTAATGAAACATTCAAAAAGAATTTCAAAGAAAGAGCAGCACATGCGATTGCTGAAGCTAGAGAGGAAATCAAAGAGGTCAACCAAACTATTGCTGAATCTAATATAAAAGATTTGAATGTTACTGCTGCAGAAATTTTGCTTATGAATGCTCGTAACCATTTGGCCAACTCAGAAAAGGTGTTCAATGAAGCAAAGTTTGGCGAAGCTTTTGGAAATGCTCTTGTAGCCCAGCGAAATGCTGAGGATGCGAAAAGAATCTTAGAACAAAGGATTAAGCTAGATGAAGAAGAGGAGGAAAATTTTGAAGCTGATGCAGCGACAAAAATAATCGTTAAAGCTGCTGGAGAGATTTCGGAGTTGAGAGAAGATATCGCTAAAGCCCAAAAAATAGGGATTGATGTATATAATGAAATTCAAATGCTTGATGATGCAACTGCCCTACTCACTCAAGCTGAAAAAGCCTTAGCTATTGGTAATGAAGACGAAGCCAAAGACCTCGCAATAGCGGCATGGGAATTCGCTTTTGATGCTAAAAGTAGTATCGAAGCACAATTAGAAGAAATTTGAGCTAAAGAAAGAGCTCCTGGCCTCAAAAATATTAATAAAAAAGGAAAAAATTTACCAAAAAAATTTACCTAAGTGCGTTTGAAAAACTTCGCATGGATGTCTGCAGCTGTGCCGTGGCAAACGCAACCTTTGGTTTTATGAATATTTGGCAAACTCTCTAAGTGACATTTATCGCACCTTGGTGATTTTTCCATTTGAGCCAGTGCTCCATGACAATTGGGGCAACTAACAGGTTTTCCGCTGTGAATTGCATGATAATCGCTACCATGACACTTACGGCATGTCTCTTTTTCTACTGCTGGATGTACAGGTTTAAGATCGCCATGACAAAGTTCACATATAGCTGGAGTAATGTCAGTAGGAGGCTTTGCCAAAGTAGCCCTTAAGCTAGCTACGGTTGTATCTAATTCAGAAATTTTAGTATCTTTTTTCTGAAGTTCTAACTTGTAATAAGAACCGCTAGCAACCCAAGCGCCGCCACCAGCAATGATTAATACAACGATTATAATTGCCGCAATAGTTCCTTTTCCCAATAGTGCACCTCCGAATTATAAAAATATCAGCTGGTTTATAATTACCACTTTGTAATATAGCTTTTGCGGCAACTAAAAAATTATAGACAATAAAGGGTTTCAATCTATTTTTTAATTTATTTTTTTATATTTATCAAAAAATAATTATAAATATATATTTTAATCACTGAAAATAAAGATAAGAAGAGGAATAAACCCATGCAAAGATATTTAGCAGAATTTATAGGCACATTCATTCTTGTCTTTGCTGGAACTGGGGCTATCGTAATTAATGATCTAAATGGGGGAGTTATCTCTCATATCGGGATATCCCTTACCTTTGGACTTGCAGTTCTAATTGTGGTTTGTGCTATAGGACACATATCTGGTGCACATATTAATCCCGCTGTGACAATAGCATTCGCGGTTAACAAAAGATTTCCGATATCTTATGTACCTCCTTACTTAGTAGCACAACTCCTTGGTGCTATTTCCGCCTCATTTCTGGTCTTTTTACTTTTTGGGAATATATCTAATCTGGGTGGAACCTTCCCAATGAACGGCAACGTAACTCAATCTCTAGTCCTAGAATTCGTCCTAACATTTATCCTTATGTTTGTTATTATAGCAGTTGCTACTGATGAAAGGGTTCATGAGTCTGTTGCTGGACCTGCCATCGGACTAACTGTAGCGATGGATGCACTTTTGGGCGGACCAATTAGTGGAGGTTCAATGAATCCTGCTAGGTCATTTGGTCCAGCATTAGTAGGAATTAATTTTCAATATCACTGGATATACTGGCTTGCTCCAATTTTAGGCGCTATAACAGCGACTTTCTTATTTGATTACATAAGAAAAGGGGAAGTACCAAAATGTGTGGATACTGGAGTATTTGGTTGTATAGAATGTGAGGTGTATAAAAAGAGAGGCGGTAGAACTTAATGGAAGTCTCTAAATCTTTATTTACAATTAACATCAAACATAATAGATAAATCCTGCTCAATTAGAACTATGTCATTTGACATAAACTTAACGAAAGAAGTAGCAAAAAATTGAGTTCATTTTTAATCAGGTTCACACACATACAAAATATTTAAAAACCTAACTTATATAAGAAGCCAATCGGCCATATATCAGCGAGGATTTCTATTGCACGCTGTCATTTCACTTGGTGGTTCCATTTTAGCGCCAGAGAAGTTAGATATAAAGTATACTCAAGAAGTTGCTGCCGAACTAAAAAAACTTGTAGAAAAAGGTCATAGCATAATGGTTGTTACAGGTGGAGGAGCTCGAGCTAGGAACTACATTGAAGCAGCCCGCCAGCTTAAAGCTTCTGAAGCTTATTGTGACGTAATTGGAATCGAAGTAACTAGATTAAACGCAAGGATATTAATTTCTGCACTTGGAAACTCTGCATATCCTGAACCTGCAAAAAATTTTGAAGAAGCTGTCAAATTTTATCGACCTGGCAGAATTGTAGTTATGGGTGGTACGCACATTGGCCATACCACAGATAGCGTTAGCGCAATGCTTGCGGAATATACTGGAGCAGACTTACTTATAATTGCAACTGATGTCGATGGAATTTATACATCTGATCCAAAGATTGATCCAAAAGCAAAAAAAATAGATAAAATTTCTGCTAAAGAATTTTCAAAATTTGCCTTAGAGCACGGTCAAGTTGAAGCAGGGTCTACATTTGTAGTTGATCCACATGCGGCTAAAATTATCGAACGATCAAAGATTAGAACAGTAGTTATAAATGGAAGGAAACTAAATGAGTTTGAACGGATAATCGAAGGAAAATCTCATACAGGAACTGAAATACTTCCGAGATGATTAAGTGACGGAAAAAGAGCGAGATTACATTGCCCCACACAGACACTGCATTATCTGCGGGAAATCAACAACTATTGATAGAGAAATTTGTTCGAAAAAGTGCGAAGAAATGTGGTTCCGTCAGCAGAAAAAGCAAAAGAGAAGTCAGTGGATTTGGATAGGCTTGCTTGTAATATTTTTCTTGATATTCATTGTTTTAGCTAGCATCAAGCCAAAAGGATAACGAATAGCACAGGAATAA
>JACRDV010000152.1 GCA_024860865.1 Methanobacteriota archaeon
AAGAGAGAATTCGGCCTTAGCTAATGGCGACATGTCGCTACCGCAGGGAAGTTTTAATAGAACTATATTAGCCTGGCAATATATTGTAACGAAAAAAAGAGAGTAGAATGAAATAAAGTTTATTAAAAGCTAATACCATATAATTGTTTAAACTTTGCAAGCTTTTCTTCGAGTTTCGATTTTTCAGCTTTTGTTGTTCTAAGTTCTTCTTCCAATAAACAAGTTTTTTCTTGAATTTCAGTTATAGTGTTTAATGCTTTTTTTAATTCCTTGGCTTCTTCACTTTCTATTTCTTTTATCCGGTATTCCTCGCCTTCTAGCGATTTAACTCTCTCTTTGAGTTCTTGAGCCAATTCTTGTGCTTTATTTCGTTCTTCCTCTATTTGTTTGCTATTTGATTCTGATGTTCTGAGTTTTGCTTCAAGATCTGAAACTTTCTCCTCTAGTTCTGATATAAGACTCGATTTTTTTCTTAGGTTATCAAGATTTTTGGATCTCTCATTTTCTAGTGTCTCAATTTTCTCTTCCAACTTTTTAGCTAAATCTTGTGCTCTACTTTGCTCTTCTTCTATGGATTTGATTTTTGTTTCTAAATCTTTGATTTTTACTATTGCTTCACTTAGTGAGATTTTAGGCTTTGCGATTGAAGGCGGCTTTGGATACTGTTTAGTATAAAAGTCATGATCGCGTAAAAACTCTATAAGCGAGGATGGGAGTCTAATCTCTTCTCCGGCTTTAGAAATAATATAAGTTTTCGTGTCAAGAACGTACTTCCCTTCCTGAAAACCATCCTCAACTTTTGACACGCTCCAGTCTCCAATTTGTTCGTTTTTGCTCAATCCTTCTAAAAAGTAAAGAATGTTGACTGGAAGCTGTATGTTAAATTCAGCATATTTTCCTACTGGGTCGAACCTAGGCGTTTCACCAATGTACCTACAAGCCTCTGTAACCCAAAAATCAAAGGTTAAGATTGGTTCATCACCTTTTTTAACTGTTTTCAAACGCCATGTTCCATGGGCTAAGCCATCTTTTGGTTTTTCTGGCTTTTTCGGCATCAAATCACCCTATTTAGATAATTTATAATATGTCTCTCCGCTTCTTTCAGCAGCTTGAATCAATTGAAGTTGGATAAGTTCGTCTAACAATTTTTTTACATAATTTTGGTTTAAACCAAGTCTTTTTGAAATTGTCAAAAGTGGCAGCTCATCGACTTTTTCTAATACATTTAATATCCGCTGGTGTACTGGAGTCAGTTTTTGTGCAGACATTTTTTACCTCGTAATTCAATTGAGTGCATTTAATTTAAAATAGTTATAGATAGCTTATTTAATCAATTACATCAATTTACTTGTGTTGTATAATTTCTTTTCTATTTGTATTAACAATGAAAAATAAGTTAACGTAGAAATAAGCTATATTAAAGCATTTTTTAACATTCCGGTTTTTAAGTATTTTTATAATTGCTTCTCAATGTATTAGAAATTTGATTTTATTATATTTTGCCGAATAGAACGACTTTTTAAGGCTAGATTAACTCGTGGAGCGCGTCAGACAACTTTAATTGTAAACCTGTTTGATATTTGAATTTTTTAACTTGGGCCCAATAAAATTAACACAAAACAAAAATAATCGTTAAATTTTCAAAGTTATTTGACAGGTAGAGCAAAAAGATATGAAAACAAAAGACTTTAATCAAACATTAACACATTGCCTTCGATTTCGGGCTGTTTAAGCAACTCATTTGTAGCTCGTAAGGTACCTTCTCGGGTATTGCCGGCTATAATGAAGTATATCTGAGTAGGTGAAGCCGGATCATCGAAAAAAGTTTCAATCACGGCTTGATCTTGTTTTCTAGTTCCACTTAATGCCCAACCGAACCCATATTCAGAGAAGGGTTTAGGCATTTTAGGCTGGAGTTGTAAAGTAAAGTTATTAGCCTGTGGCCCACCGACTGTAAAAATTACTCGATATTTCCTGGTGATGTTGGTTGCTAGTGCTTCTTTGTCTGTTATTATGCTCGCATTCTTGAATAGTGTTTGAATTTTCCTTGCGCAATCATAGTCAAGCTGAGCCGCTTTTTTACCAACTACTATAACCGCAGCATCCTTATCGAAGTACCTATAGTAATAGCTAATCAAAACTTTAGGTTGATAATTTGTGATTATGTTTGTATAACCATTGTAAGTGGTAGAAGTAATCTGAATGTTGTCTTTTGAACCGAAAAAATTGTTGTTCCTATACACTTCGGCCTCGTAGCTGACATATTCATGATTTCCGTTGTACCACGCCATAGCCGGAACAATAAAGCTAACATTTCCAAAACTATCTGAAAAACTTGTAGCAACTAAAGAACCAAATTTATCATATAATTTGACCTTTGCATTTGGAAGAATATTCCCGTTTGCATCGCAAATGCTTATGTCTAACTTTGCTGGGTAATCTTGAGTTCGAATAGACGCCGAAATATTCTCTGAAATAGTCTTTTCTATGCTCCCAACGCAAAAGCCTTTCACAAAAAGTTCAAAATAATAAGATTGCCAAGTGGGAAGATTGAAGTAAACTCTGCCAAAGCTATCAGTTATTTCTTTAGTGAGATATTTCCAATTAGAGTCGTACACTACAATTAAGGCATTTGTGATCACATTAGAATTTCTATCGTATGCTCTGATCGTTACGGTTGCTGTGGCCGAAACAGCTGCTGTTAAGAAAAATGTTAAAGCGAGCATAAGAAAAATAAATACAAGGAAAAGTTTTTTCTTGGAAAAACCCATTTTGAATCCCGATAGATTTTTGCTGCGTTAAACTATCAAGTTTTTTATACGGCGTTGTTCAAAGACGAATTTTTAGAAATTACGCTTATCCATCAAAGAACCGAGGCTTACATTACAAGCTCTACAGGAAAACCTCTCTGTTTTAACAGCTCTACTTGTTTAACATCGGTGAATTCAAACATTTTGGTATCTCTGCTATATTGGACTCCCATTTCTTTGAGTTCATTCCAAACATCACCCAGCCTAAATGGCAACCTTATAGGTGTGTTTAAGGATATCCTAATGATCTGTGCAGGTCTAGGCACTGAGGTTGGAACAGAAGCTGGTTTAAGCGTAAATGCTTCTCCAGTAGCTAGCAAGTCCATTCTTACCTTAATCTCATCTACTGTAATTGGCTCAGCGAACTCAGAACTATGTGTTTCTCCGTCATCAAAAACAATGGAAAATTTTTTTACCTTTTTCATTTGATCTCCTTCTTTATTCTTAAAGTCAATACCCCACAATAGTATATATTTTACGAAAGGAGTGCGGCTATTCAATAGCCAAAAGAAGTTTTTTAGATTATTATTGAGATTATCTAAAAATCCTTTCACAATTTTTCTTAAAAGTGTCTGTTAACTCGCTATCAAATCCAATTAATATGATTTTTCCAAGATATTTTGGTTTATCTTGGTCAATAAAATCCTTAATTGTCCATATCATAACCCGTGCTGCGTCAGATTTCGGTAGACCACCAACTCCAGTTCCCATTCCAGGGAAAGTTATACTCTCAATTTTGTTTTCGTCAGCACATTTCAGCGCAGCTAAAACAGCTTTTTTCACATTTTTAATTGATGTTAGTTGAGCAGGGCGCTCCATTGTTGGGGCATGTATTATTATTTTTGCAGATAATTTACCAGCTGTTGTTGTGATTGCTTTCCCAATTGGGATTGGAGATTTTGCTATAGCCTCTTTTTCAATAATTTCTCCACCAATTTTTTTGAGTGCACCCGCAACTCCTCCGCCCATAAACCCAAGAGAATTAGCTGGATTTACAATAGCATCAACTTTTTCTTGAGTTATGTCTCCTTGTTTAACAATAATTTTGATATTTTTATAGCCCATTTGACTCAAAGGATTGTGGTCCATCCTCATAGAATTATTTTACTCCAATACTCAAGAAGTATTTAGCTACTATAATATAGAGGATGCCCGATTTCTTTATAAATTATTCCAAGATAAGTTAAAGTTGGATATTTAAAAAATATGCAAAATTATTAAAGATTGAACAAGCATCGAGGGAATATCTTGGTATTTGAAAATAAAAAAGTAAGTTTAAAGGAATTGTGAATTCATCTGATTTTCACTTCAGAACTTTTGTTTATTTTGGGGGTATTTAGTATTCCTATGGAATTTCGAGAAGCTGACAGGTTAGAGAAAATATCTGTTTCAGGCATTAGAAAGATGTTCGAGCTCGTCCAAGCAAAAGATGTAATTAATCTTGGATTAGGGGAGCCAGATTTCACTCCACCAGAGCATGTGCTTGAAGCTGCTAAAAAAGCTTTAGATGAAGGATTTACGCACTACACCTCAAATTTTGGAATTTTAGAGCTTAGAGAAGCGATTGCGCAAAAGCTAAAGCAAGAAAATAAGCTTGATGTAAAACCAGACCAGATTATTGTAACTTGTGGCGGCTCAGAAGCTCTTTTCGTAGCTGTTCAAGCAACTGTTAACCCAAATGAAGAGGTTCTAATTCCAGACCCGGGATTTGTTTCTTATGGCCCTATCGTAAAAATGGCTGGTGCTATACCAGTATCAGTTCCAGTTTTTGAAAAAAATGATTTTAGGTTAAAGCCTGAGGAAATTGAAAAGAGAATTACAAAAAGAACTAAAATGATGATAATTAACTCACCAGCAAATCCAACTGGATCAGTACTAACAAAATCTGATTTAAAGGCAATCGCTGAAATTGCAGAGCGCAAAAATATTTTGATTCTAAGCG
This sequence comes from Methanobacteriota archaeon, assembly GCA_024860865.1. Classification (GTDB taxonomy): domain Archaea; phylum JACRDV01; class JACRDV01; order JACRDV01; family JACRDV01; genus JACRDV01. Next base: position 4,753 of record JACRDV010000152.1, read on the forward strand.
ATGAGGTTTATGAAAAATTAGTTTATGAAGGAGAGCATTTTAGCATAGGTTCTATTTCAGATAAAGTTATTACAGTTAATTCTTTTTCAAAAACTTATGCTATGACTGGATTCAGGATTGGATATTTAGCTGCACATCAAGACCTAATTGAACCTTTACTTAAAGTCCACCAATATTTAACAGCCTGCGCAAATTCTATCGCTCAAAAAGCCGCTCTTGCTGCTTTAACTGGACCACAAGATTTTGTAAAAAACATGTTTAAAGAATTTAAAATGCGCCGTGACTTGATTGTTGGAGGATTAAACGAAATAAATGGCTTTTCTTGTAAGAAACCGAAAGGAGCTTTTTATGCTTTTTCGAATATTTCAAAGCTTGGAAAACCTTCAAACGAGATTGCAATGTCGTTACTTGAGAAAGTGAAAGTTGTTAGTACAGCCGGTTCTGCCTTTGGAGAAAATGGCGAAGGTTATCTAAGATTTACGTATGCTACTAAAAAGGAGC
>JACRDV010000025.1 GCA_024860865.1 Methanobacteriota archaeon
ACTTAATTATTGAATTATAAAACAAAAACTTTAGCTTGACCTCTTTTAGCATGTTTCTCTTTTTAGAAGCCATAACATGCTCTCCAGTTAGCCTTTTAACAGAGGATAGATTTCCTTCAGCATCCCACCTGTAGCCATAGTTATACTTCTTAGCCACTTTTTCTAAAAGTTCATACCTATAAGATTTCACTAAGGGATTAAATATGGGTATTTGAAATGCTTTTTTAAGTTGATGAAAACCTTTTATAACAACAAATTTATTTCCTTCTCGTGTAGTTTCTTGGTGTGACTTAATACCAAGATCCTCTAAAAGTTTTTCAATAAGATCAGAATTCGGATAGCTTTCTATTCCAATTTCCTGTTTTGGTACAGAAACCCATCCATCTGAATCCACAATTCCTTGAATGAAGGAAGCCTCAAACTTACGTTGCGCTGTAAAAATCCAATCCATTTTCAACGGCGCATAAGTTGTTGTCTCATAGTTCTTTAATCCTAACAATACATTAAATATGTATGTGTTAAGAGCAGAACTTTGACTTCGCCAGCAATAAAATTTCCTTTCACCAGAATCTATATCGGTAACTCTATGCATTCTTAATCCCATTGCATTAACACATAAACTTACAAACTCTCCAAATCTAAGGTTACTCTTATAATTTTTAGACAATTTTAATTCTATGTGAATATTCCCAATGTGCCCTTTTTTTGGTTTGTGCTTGCCACAATCTCCAACTAATGCTCCTAGAAAATAGGCAAAAAATTCATACTTGTTTTGTTTTATGTCAGTAAGGGAAAGCCCAAATTGTTTTCCCTTTTCAAAAATTTCGTTCAAAGGTTTAAGTTGATCTATAACTCCTTTTACATCTTCCCAGCGTTTTACAATTATTGGGACTTGAATAAATGGTTTTTCAGGTAATTTAGCTCCTCTAACATTTAAATTTAATAATTGGTGGTACTTTTTTGGTTTTCCTAACTGTGTATAAATTTCAAAGAAATGCCAAACTTTTGGAAGAGACCTACACGTAACGAACGCTTGAGTTGTTCCTTTTGGTAGGTGAAGCTTCCTATCTATGTGCTTAAATTTTTCCCCATTCAAATACAGTTTGAGGCCCTTTAAGAATATTTCAAATCGCCTAATATCTTTTGGTCTTATGGGTTTCCAGTAAAAATACTCAAGAAATTGTAAGTTCTTCTTTTTAATGTGATTTAAAAGTCTTTGAATAAGCCTATTTGGCATTTTTGGTGCTATTTTCCTCTTTATTATACCGAGTTTACGGAAATAAGAGGCTACTGTAGTTGGATGCACTTTATACATACTAGCTATAGTTTTGATGTCGGCATTTCTCTTGTACAATTCTTCCCATTCATGTAGCACTTTTCTATTTATTTTAACTGCATATGGTTTGTTTCTTCCACAAAGCCATCTTTTAATTGTGCCGAGTGGAATTTTGAGTTGACTTGCTATTTTATGATATTTTAGTTCCTCATTACGGAGTTTTATCGCTTCATTGTAAAGTTTCCTTCTTTTTTCATATAACTTAAATTTCTTCTCTATATCCATCTTGCTTATCTTTCTCACTTCTCACGGATGTTAATGCATCCTTTATTTCTTTTGGTGTAGTGTAAAGCCTATAGTCAGTTCTGTTGCATTTTCGAGACTCAACTTTCCTCCCATCTGCTCACAGCCTTTTTTAAGGGACTGCTCAAAGCTTCAACTGAAGAGGCTATTACGGGCGAACCGCACCCGCTCATCTTGATTATTTTTGCCTTTCCTTTCCTATACCCATTGGTTTAGCTCATAGCACTTCGAGCAGGTTCAATATTTAACTTTCAAATATATAAGTTGAGAGAGGTGACCGAAAGTATTTAGGTTAACTCGGAAAATTCAGAACCATGTTACAAATCTTTTGACATCGGGAAAATTATTCAAAAACGATATCTTCAAATATAAGTTTGAGAACCTCATATAGGCAATGTGGGGGTGAAAATTTGAGAAGACGTCCGGAAGGAGAGCCGGAAGAAGAATGGGAAGAAGAATGGGAGGAAGAAGAAGAGGAAGAATGGTAAATTTAATTTAATTTGCACTTATTTTAAAATTTATAGTTCATTTTTGTTAAAAATTAATTGTTTTTCGTGTTGTAACACAAAGTATAGATAAGTATGCACACCGGAGCGTTCCCATGAATCCTGAACCTATAACTTGTACTATGTACCATACTGGAGTAAACCAACACTAACTAGAAGTCAATGTAGGTAAAATTAAAAAATAAACAAAAATGATTTGAAAAGTTAAAAATTATTTACGGCGAAATTCTCTTAATTCCTGCAAGTTCTTTAACATTCCAAGATAGGTGCCATCTAAGAGATAAACTTCAGCTTCTTCTAATAAAAAAACATTAGGCTTTAGCAATGGGCCGAGCGACTCGTCAGGCTTAATTAAATTAAAAGCTAACCCGCTAATTAATTCATTAAATGCTGGCATAATCAGTATTTCAAGTTCTCCTATTTTGATCTGATACTCCTCCTCTAAAACTTCAACTGCAGTTTTGTATTTTTTAATTAAATTTTCTGACTTTTGTCCGCTAAGTTTTTTAAGATAGTGTTGTGCAATTTCTTCTCTATTCAATTTTGTTCTTATCCAAGCAGGCTCAGTGCTTCGATGGCCAAGTTCATCTCTGAACTGAATTGCAGGGTGGTAATGCCCTGCTATTACTAAATCTGAGTTTAATAATTCCTCAGAGGGCCAGCTGTGACCGTGTAATAGCGCAATTATCTTCTCATTTTTAATTAGAGTTCCTTTTAAATCATTGATTTTTACGTTTTCAGGTAGAAGAAATTCAATATCTCCATCATGATTCCCAGGAATAATCTCAATTTTTATGCGCTGTGTCAATTCTTCAAATAACGTTGGGATATCTCTGAATTCCTGCCAAGCTATTCCTGGAACATTATGCTTAATATCTCCTAGCAAAATCAATTTTGAAGCTTTAGTTTTTTCAATTAAATTAAACAACCGCTGCTTATTTTTTTCTGTCTGCGGAGGTATGCTGACTCCGCTCTGGGCTAACTCATACTCAATGCCTATATGTAAATCTGCTATAACTAAAATTCTTTCTTGGCCTTCAATTATTAAAGCAGGTTCATCAAAAACAAAAGTGAGCATAAATTTAGTTATTTAAAACCTTTATTAATACTATTCAGGAGGGCTTTTCTTTTCTTCAGGAGTTTTTTCTAGTTCTTCTTTTGGTATCTCCTTTGGCTTTTCTTCTGATTTCGCTGGCTTATAAAAGTCTTCAGACAACATTAAGATATTGGTTCTGCCTTCGCGATCTTTTCTCAAAACTCCTCTCTTTTCCAAGTCAAACACCAATCTACTGAGCTTTGCTTTTGAAAAGCCAGTTTTATCCTGGAGCTCCCTTTGAGTCATTTTTCCGCCAGCTACAAGCATTGCTTCGATTGCTTTCCTTTCATCTTCCTTCAGGACTGTTAGTGTTATGTCTACTCGCTCTTCTGTTGGCACTTTGTAGTAAAACCTGAAAAGTATGTAAATAATTAAACTGCCAGCAATGAAACTAATCACCATAAAAATAATGAACTCATATGGCCCTAAGCTAAATTGTGGCTTTGCTCCTGGTCCAAATACAACAGTCGGTGAGATCTCCCAACCTGCAGGCAAATTGTTATAATCCCAAACTATTAAGAACCTATTGGCTTCTGTTTTAATGTTTGCATCTGGTGGACTCAAAGAGGGTGAAACAGATAACCCGCCAGTTGGCAAAGTTCGTTTTTCAGGGGTTACAATCCACATATATTCTGGTAGTTTAATTGATAAAGTGAAATTTTTGATTAAGGCTGGAGAAGTGAATGTAAATTTAAAAAATGTGTTCTCATTGATTCTGCCAATAAAACTAGTTGTTTGAAATCTAATGGTTAAGGTATATTCTTCATTTGTTCCGATTGGCTTTCGAAATAAGCATGAGATTATGCTGCTGTGTTCCTCTCTTGTGATGTTATAATTAAGCGGGCCTGTTGAATCTGAAACTTTAACATCAAAAACTTTCCCGGATACTATGTAATCAACTTTCGTCATTGGAGTTGGACCAATATTCTTAATTGTTAAAACTATTTCCTCAGCAACTTTGTCCACACCAACGTCTGCTGAGATACTGTACTTAGTGAACTCGTATTGGTACTGACTATCACCAATGTCTTGTGCAAAGGCGATGCTAATTAAAAATAAAACCGAAATGAGACAAATAAAAAATAATTTTAAATCTTTCATAGTTAATTATTAAAAAACTATATTTTTAAACTTAGCTAATCGGTATTCCTTCTTTTTCAGTTAATTCTGAATAAAGCTTCATCAGCTTTCGTGTAATCTGACCTACCTTGCCGGCACCAATCTTTCGGCCATCTATCTCAACTACTGGAGCTATTTCAGCTGCGGTTCCGGTCAAGAACAACTCATCAGCATTGTAAATTTCTGGCAAAGTTAGGTCTCTCTCCTCGACTTGTATGTTTAACTTTTTGGCTAATTCGAATACAACCCGGCGGGTAATTCCCTTGAGCACTATGGTTTCTGGCGGAGTAGCTAGTTTTCCTTTCTTGACGATAAAAACATTGTCTCCAGTTGCTTCAGAAACAAAGCCTCGAACATCCAACATCAAGGCTTCTTCAGCACCAAAGTTTATTGCTTCAATTCTAGCGAGGATATTGTTTAGATAATTGCAAGATTTTATATTCGGGCTCAAACAATCTGGTGGAATTCTCCGCGTAGAGGCAGTTACTATCTTTAATCCTTTCTCATAAGCATCTCCGTAGTATTTTCCCCAGGGCTGAGCAATTATAACAACAGTTGGCTTCGAACATTTTCTTGGATCAAGTCCGAGGTCTCCAACCCCTCTGCTGACTATTGGCCTAATATATGCATCCTTAAGATTATTTGCTCGCAAAGTTTTCAAAATTGCTTGTTTGAATTCTTCTTTTGTTAAAGGAATTTTGAGATCGATTGTCTGGGCTGATTCGTAAAGACGATCGATATGCTCGTTAAGCTTAAAAACTCGTCCGTTATAGCTTCTGATTCCTTCAAAAACTGCATCACCGTATAGGTATCCGTGGTCGTATACAGAAACTTTAGCTTGATTTGTTGGAACTAGCTCTCCATCAATATAAACTAAAAGTTCTTTCTCTGGCAATTTGTTCCCCAAGTCTTTTAGCTCCAATTGCAATTTTGTCTTTTCTAATTGCTTTGCTTTATAAATTGTTTGTGTTAAATTCGAACAACCTTAACCAAAGATTTCACTGGAACTCCATTAACTTTGTCTATCCCTTTCTTATCAATCAATACTATTACTGCTAATGGGTCAGCACCAACTTCGCGCAAAAGCGTAACTGCTTCTCCCAGAGTTGAACCTGTTGTAATTACATCATCAACAATTACAACTTTTTTTCCTTGAACTGCGGCGAAGTTTGGAGTGATTACACCTTTTACTTTTTCAGCTAGCTCGGGCTCCCAAATAGTTTTTTTAGGCCGAATAACTGCCATAGAAGCTTCAACATAATCAGCAATTATAGTTGCAAGAGGTATTCCACTCGTTGCAATTCCAACAATAACCTCGGGCTCAGGCAATTTTTTCTCAGCTAAACTCTCATGGAGCAAATCTGCCATTGCGATTGCTAAGTTTCGCATCCGGAGAGGAGAGCTTCCAATTGTGCTCCAGTCTACAAAAATGTCTTTTGGAGCAACCTCTTCTTTCCTTTTCTTCTCATGCATTAACAGCCAAACAGCAGTCTCGCGAGAAACGTTTAGCTCATCTGCTATCTCGCCGGTTGTAAATCCCTTCTCTTTTAACTCATGTGCTTTTTTCTCTAATTCTTCTAGAGTGCGCATGTCATTCCTCCAATGCTCGTTTTTCACCAACCTTCTTTTTTAACTTAGTGCCACAAACCTCGCAGTTTTCAATTTGAGCCTGCATAGGATAAACTTTATGACAAGCTGGGCAATATTTTATCCAAATAAAAATCTCCTTTATCCCAACTGTAATAATTTTTTGATATTCAATTCCAAGCTTAGCAGCTAAATTTTGGATTGAATAATCGTCAGTAACAATTTTCGGATTGAAACCCTTTTCCCTTAAATCTAAAGCTAATGCTAAAATCTTTATGTCAGCAGTTGAAAGAATTCCAATATCGCCCGTTTCTATCGCTAATTTTTCAATTTCTTGGATTGATTGCTTTAATGGCTCAAGTATGGTTAATTTTTTTGTTTCTATGCTCAGCTCAGCTTTGAGCTTTCTTTCCTCATCTTTAACCTCTTGCAAAACTTCGTAAACTGTGTAAAGAGGTTCTTCAGCTAATTGAACATCAAAGCCTCCAAAAAGAGCTGATGTATCAAGAACTAAAACTTTGGTCATAAAAAATAATAGAAAAGAAGAGAGCTTAAAGCTCTTCCTCACCCGGCGGTGAAGGCGGAGTCGGTGGTCTGCCTTTTTCCATAGCTGCTGCTGCAATAACATCATCGATTCTAAGAATCATCACTGCTGCTTCAGCTGCTGATTTTATTGCTTGAGTTTTAACTCTAAGGGGTTCTAAAACTCCTTTATTTATCATATCTACGGCTTTGCCTTCAAAAACATCAAGCCCAACCCACCTGCCATCTGCTTCGTGTTTTGCCCTGAGTTCGATTAACATGTCAATTGGATCAAGACCTGCATTTTCTGCCAATGATCTTGGGATAACCTCTAGTGAGTCTGCAAAAGCTTCTATAGCAAGCTGTTCTCTGCCCCCAATTTTCGCAGCATGTGCTCTAAGTTTCTTTGCAAGCTCAATCTCTGGAGCTCCACCACCTGCTACATACTTACCATCCTCTATAGCTTTCGATACAACACAGAGTGCATCATGGATACCTCTTTCAACTTCATCAACCACATGCTCAGTTCCGCCTCTGGCAAGAATGCTGACTGCTTTTGGATCCTTGCAACCCTCAATAAAAGTCATTTCTTCTCCAGCAATCTTTCTCTCTTCTACAGCATCTGCAGAGCCTAAGTCATCTTTTGTTAAGTCTTTAAGGTTTGTAATTATTTTTCCACCAGTTGCTCTTGCAAGTTTTTTCATGTCAGATTCTGAAACTCTCTTAACTGCAAAAATTTCTTCCTTTGCTAGATAATGCTCAGCAAGATCATCAATACCTTTCTGGCAAAAAACTACATTTGCTCCGCTGGCTTTTATTTTTTCAACCATCTCTCTGAGCATTTTTTCTTCTTCAGCAAGAAAGGCTTTTAATTGATCTGGATCAGTAATTCGAATCTCTGCACTAACTTCAGTCTTTTTAACTTCGAGCGCTACAGCGAGCAAAGCAATTTTTGCATTATCAACCCTTAAAGGCATCCCAGAATGGGCCCTTTCTTTATCAAAAACAATGCCTTTAATCAGCTGAGTATCTCCAATGCTTGCGCCCTGTTTCTTTTCAACTTTGATATTATCTATGTCGACTCCAATTTTTTCATCTGTTTTTTCCATAACTTGCTTAACCGCTTGAACAGCTATTCTAGCAAGATATTCTCCTGCAATTTCAACTTCTCTGCCACTCATAGAAGTTACTGCAATTTTCTTTAAGATATCTTCTTGGTCTGGTGAGACATTTTCTGCAATTTGATTTAGTATTTTTATGCACTCTTCTGCGGCCATTCTATAGCCTTTAGTTATTACACTGGAGTGGATTTCTTGATCGAGCAATCCCTCCGCTTTTTTGAGAAGCTCTCCGGCTAGAACAACTGCAGTTGTAGTTCCATCTCCAACTTCTTCATCTATAGTTTCTGCGACTTCAACCATCATTTTAGCAGCTGGATGCTGGATGTCCATTTCTTTTAGTATTGTTACTCCATCGTTAGTAATAACCACATCTCCTAAACTGTCTACTAACATTTTGTCCATACCCTTAGGACCTAATGTTGTTCTAACTGCTTCAGCAACAACTCTAGCAGCTAGAATATTCATCCTTTGAGCATCGCGCCCAAGGAAGCGCTGGGCCTTTTCAGGCAAGATCAACACTGGTTGACCACTTAATTGAGTTCCCATTTTCTCCCTCCAAAAATCAAGTTTTGAGCGTTAAATGTAATGTTACTATAAATAGTTTTATCATCCGATTAAAAGTTTTTGGCAAGTATTAAATATTTAGGTGCTATGTTCTGTTGCATTTTCGGGACTTGAAAAATAATTTTTTCTCATCTGCCCACAGCCTTTAATGCAACTTCTGGGCTTAGGCTCGGCGGATTAGAGTTCATTGATCCCCCGTTCCGCTTCAACACTGCATTTGCCCAGCTATCTGGAGTGAACCGCACTCCTTCATCTTGGGTTTTTAACAAATTGATTGCAGCATTAAGCTGCCTGTCTATTAATCCACACTTGGGGCAGCTTGCAAGGTGTACATTCAAGTATTCCAAATTTGACCCACATATCGTGCACCTTTGCGAAGTCCCCTTTGGGTTTACTTCGATTATTTTGGCTCCTTCCCAGAGAGCTTTATACTTTATAAAATTTTGAAGCCTCCTCATGCAAGCTTGGTTTAGCCTTC
>JACRDV010000151.1 GCA_024860865.1 Methanobacteriota archaeon
TCTTCAACTCTATGAATAACAAAACGAAAGGCATTTGGCAATGAAACTGCAGTTGGGCGCGTTTTTAATAGAAGCTCTTCAACCTCTCGTAGTTCAGCTAAAAATTTCTCTCTAGAAGGAGCTTTAGATTCAAATGCCATAATTCTTAAAGCTTCAGCGCCAGCGCGAGCTGTTTTTCCAGCCCCGCGAATCTCCATGTTTTGGATTTTTTTAGCAATTTTCAAAATTTTAGCCGGAATTTTCAAATTTAACCCTTAGAAAAATTTGTTTTCCTTTTAAATATATGTTAATGAAATATTTTGCTCTATGGTATCAATAGTAGCGTTGGGATCTGCCAATGTCGATTTTATAGCAACAGTTGAGGCATTGCCAAAGAAAGGCAGTGAGGTTTTAGTTTATGAGTTATATCGATCACCAGGAGGGTCCGCTTCAAATTTTGCAGTGGGCATAAAAAGACTCGGACTGTCTTCTGGAATAATCGCAAAGGTTGGTAATGATCAAATAGGAAAATTTTTAATTAAAGATTTTCGAAAGGAAGGAGTTGACATTTCTTGTGTGAAGGTTGAGAAAGGCATTCAAACTGGAACAGTTTTTATTGCTGTCACAAAAGATGGTGAACGCTCGATGTTTTCATTCAGAGGAGCTAATGCGAAGATATCAGTAAATGATCTGGATCCAAAGTACATAGCTCAAGCAAAAGTTTTGCATGTAACTGGTACTTTAATTGAAGTTGCTGAAGCCGCAATGAGATGTGCCAAAAAAGCTGGAGTATTAGTTTCTTTTGATCCGGGGAGTATTTTAGCATCGAGGGGATTAAATTATTTAAAAAAAGCGCTCATGAAAACTGATTTTTTTCTGCCAAATGAGGCTGAGCTAAAAAAAATTACTAATCTACCAACAATAGATAAAGCAGCAAATGTTATGCTTAAATTCGGAATAAAATATATTGTAGTTAAGCGCGGGAATCTTGGTTGTCGTGTTTATACAGAAGAAGAGAAAATTGATGTACCAGCTTTTAAAGTGAAAGTAATTGATGCAACTGGTGCTGGTGATGCTTTCTCAGCAGGTTTTATTTTTGGTTACTTGAAAAATTTTAATTTAGAAAAAGCTGCTGAAGTAGGAAATGCAACTGCAGCATTTTGTATAGCCAGAAAAGGTGCAAGAGCGCTCCCATCACAAAAGCAATTGGAAGCCTTTTTAAATACCCGCTGACTTTTGTTTGCCTAGCTTTGTTAGAAATCTTAACCACAGCACTTCGCATAGGTAGGAAAACCTCCAATTCGAAAACAAATTAACGTTTTTTAAAAAGTGTCGGCCAATTGTCTGACTAAAATATTAATGTCAGTTTGTTACAATTTACTCTCCTAGGTGATATCTTGGCTACTGAAATTAATGTAGTGAATGAGCAGAAAGCAGCCCTTGATGTTGATCAAGAGCTTCAACAACTTCTTGAGCGAATAAAAACAAAAATTGTAGTTGTTGGAACTGGTGGAGCTGGTTGCAATACAATATCCAGGATGTACGAAGTTGGTATCGAAGGCGCACAGCTTATTGCAATGAATACAGATGCCCAACACTTGTTTATCACAAAGTCTCCAAGGAAACTTTTACTGGGGAAAGAGCTAACAGGAGGCCTAGGAGCAGGAAGCACACCAACTATTGGCGAAGAAGCAGCAAAAGAAAGTGAGCGCGGAATTAAAGAGACACTTCAAGGAGCTGATATGGTTTTCATTGCCTGCGGATTAGGCGGTGGAACTGGGAGTGGTTCAGCTCCAGTCATTGGTGAGTTGGCAACTAAAATAGGTGCATTAACTATAGCTATTGTAACAATGCCTTTCAGTGTTGAAGGATTGATTCGCAGAGAAAATGCAGAAATGTGTCTTGAAAGACTTCAAAAAGCTGTTGATACCGTTATTGTAATACCAAACGATAAGTTACTAGATGTTTGTCCTAACTTGCCTCTTCAAGCGGCGTTTAAAGTTTGCGACGAAATTTTAATGCGATCAGTTAAAGGAATTACAGAAATGGTCACCAAACCAGGATTAGTTAACCTTGACTTTTCTGACATTAGAACTATCATGGAGCACGGTGGGCTTGCAATGATCGGCCTCGGAGAATCTGACTCAGAAAACAGAGTGACTGAAGTGGTCGAGTCGGCAATAAATAGTCCGTTGATTGATGTCGATATAACTGGCGCTAAAGGAGCTTTAATAAATATAACAGGTGGACCAGACCTTACAGTTTCTGAAGCTGAAAAGATTGTTCAAGGAGTTTCTGATAAATTAGACCCGCGCGCTCACGTGATATGGGGGGCACAAATAGACGGCAATTTAGGTAATGCGCTCAGAGTGTTGTCAATTGTGACTGGAGTAGAGTCCCCGCATATACTTGGGCGTGCTAAAGCCCCCTCTCCTGCCCCATCCCTAACCCCTGAGCAAAAAGCACATGTAGGTATTGATTTCATAGGGTAGTTGGGGATAAAATATTGGCGTTATAGAAAGGTTGCGCAACTTTATTGATGATGCCAAACGTATTTTACGGGTATCAAAGAAACCGAGCCGAGATGAGTACTGGATAGTGGCAAAAGTCACTGGGATTGGCATTATTATAGTAGGTATTATTGGATTAATTATCCAAGTTATAACCTTCATTTTGAGCAGGTTACGGCCGTAAGTTTTTAATAATCTATTTTCCAAACTAGATTCTCAAAATTTTGCCTTTTTAGGTCTTAACTTTATAGTTTATAATCTATAATAAAAGGGGTTTTGAACTTGGCAGAAGAAAAAGAAGCGAAAAAACTCAGCGTTTATGCCCTTCGAACAACAATTGGGCAAGAAAAAAACGTAGCTGATATGCTAGCTGCCCGAGTGAAGGTGCAAAAACTTAATATCTCAAGCATTCTTGTACCTGAGGGGCTAAAGGGATATGTTTTAGTGGAGGCTCCTGCTGAAGCAGAATCGCAACTTGTAGCGATTAAAATTCCGCATGCTAGGGGAATAGTTACCGGAATAACCGAAACAAAGGAAGTGTCTCACTTTCTAGAGCCAAAACCAGTTATTGCCGGCATTGAGGAGGGCTATACCGTTGAGCTGATCTCAGGGCCATTCAAAGGTGAAAAAGCTAGAGTTATTCGAGTTGATAAAAGCAAAGAAGAAATTACAGTTGAACTTTTTGAAGCAACTGTTCCAATCCCAGTTACTGTCCGCGGCGACCATGTAAGAGTTTTAGAAAAGGAGAAAGAAGTAAGTGGCTGAAAAAACATCCCTTGACATTTTGATTGAAGGTGGCAAGGCAACGCCTGGACCTCCAATTGGAAGTGCACTTGGTCCACTTGGTGTGAATGTTGCTAAAGTAGTTGAGACTATCAATGAAAAAACGAAAGAATTTGCTGGAATGCAAGTTCCGGTTAAAGTCATAATTGATAAAGCTTCAAAGGAATTTGAAATTCAAATTGGGACTCCTCCAGCTTCGGCACTAATTAAGCGTGAGCTCAAACTTGAAAAAGGTTCGGCTACACCTAAAACCCAAGTTGTTGGGAATTTAACAATGGAACAAGTTATTAAAATAACAAAGATGAAAATCGACGAGATGTTGGCCTCTGATTTAAAGGCAGCGGCAAAAGAAATAGTGGGTTCATGTGTGAGTTTGGGAATAACTATAGAAGGCAAACCTGCAAAAGAGGTTATTAAAGAAATTAGCGAAGGTAAATATGATCAACTGTTTGTGAAGGTATAATAATGGCTAAAATAGCTGAAGCTGTTCAAAAAGCAAGGACTGCTGGCAAGCAAAGAAATTTCACGCAATCTATTGACTTAGTTATTAACTTGCGGGAAATTGACCTGAGCAAGCCAGAAAATAGAATTAATGAAGAAATAGTTTTACCCCATGGCAGAGGAAGAGATATTAAAGTAGCTGTAATCGCTGATGGTGAACTTGCGCTTCAAGCTCAAAAAGCTGGTGCAGATTTAGTTATCACTAGAAAAGAAATAGAAGAATATGCTAAAGATAAGAAAAAACTCAAACAAATTGCTAATGTGCATAAATTCTTTGTAGCTCAAACGGATATTATGCCTTTGGTTGGAAAGCACTTTGGACCAGTTCTTGGTCCGCGAGGTAAAATGCCGAAACCAGTTCCGTCAAATATTGCCATTGTACCTTTGCTCGAAAGATTAAAAAAAACCGTTAGGTTGCAATTAAAAGAGAGGCCTATATTGCATGTAGTTATTGGAAATGAAAAGATGGATAATGAAAAAATAGCGGAGAATGTTGAGGCAGTTCTAGCTCGTTTAGAGATGGCACTTGATAAGGGCAAGAACCAAATAGGATCTGTTTACATTAAATCTACTATGGGCAGTCCTGTTAAACTCGATATTAGGTGAAACAAATGCCAGCTCAGTGGAAAGTTGAAACGGTCCAAGATTTAAAGGCCACAATTTCTCAGTACCCGGTTGTTGGTGTAATTAATTTATTCAAGATGCCGAGTAGGCAACTTCAGCAGATGAAAAGAAGTTTGCGCGATTCAGCGGCGCTTAAAATTTCCCGCAAAAATTTGATTAAATTAGCTCTCGAAGAAACTTCAAAAGAAAACAGAAAGGGACTGAATGAGTTAATCAAATACATCGATGGAATCCAACCTGCTTTAATTCTTACCAAAATGAATCCCTTTAAACTCTATAAGATCCTTGAGAAGGGGAAGGCAAAGGCCCCGGCTAGGGCCGGAGATTTAGCTCCCTACGATATAACCATTCCTCCCGGAGAAACACCATTCACACCCGGGCCTGTGATAGGCGAGTTTGCGAAAGTTGGAATTATTACCGAAGTTAAAGGCGGAAAAATTTGCATAAGCAAAGAAACTACAGTAGCAAAAAAAGGAGAGCCAATTAGAAGGGAAGTAGCAGATATTTTAATGAAACTTGGATTTGAACCAATGGAAATTGGGCTTGATTTAGTTGCAGCTTATGAAGATGGTTTAATTTTTGAAAAAAATGTTTTAAAAATAGATGAGCAAAAAATAATTGGGAATATCCAACAAGCTTATATCGAAGTCATTAATTTAGCTGTGAGTGCTTCAATACCAAATAAAATATCTATCAATTTACTGGTTCAAAAAGCATTTTATGAAGTAAGAAATTTAGTTTTAACTGCTGGTTTGCCAACTCCAGCTCTAATGAAAGAGATAATTGAAAAAACACACGGAGAAATGTTGGCTTTAGCATCAAGTGTTGGATCAAAAGATAAAAAGGCATTAGATGAGGAATTAATTCAAAGGATGTCTGCTCAACCTGTTCCAATAGTTCCTGAGAAAAAAGAAGTTAAGCCTGAGGAAAAGAAGGAAGAAGAGAAGAAGGAAGAGGCGGTAGAAGGTTTGGCATCTTTGTTCGGTTAGATTAGGAGGTGAAAAGAGTGGAGTACATCTATGCAGCTATGGTCTTGCATGCAGCAAAAAAACCAATTAATGAAGAGAATATCAACAAAGTCCTTCAAGCAGCGGGTATTAATGTTGATTCAACTAGGGCAAAAGCATTAGTTGCAGCGTTAGAAGGCATAAATATAGAAGAGGCTATTAAAACAGCGGCTCCAATAGCACCAGCAGCCGCACCAGCAGTTGCCCCGGCACCTGAGAAGAAAGAAGAGAAAAAGAAGGAAGAGGACGAGAAGAAGGAAGAAGCTGCCGTTGAAGGTCTTGCTTCCTTGTTTGGATAGACCTTTTTCCTCCTTTTTTATTGGAAAACTTTCTATTGTTTTGTTGGGTTATTATAATGCCAGTTATAACGTGCTTTAGGCTAGTTGTAAAAATTTTTTTAAATTTAGCCAATAAACAAAGGATTTTTTAACCTCAATTCTCAACTCTATTTTTGGGAAATTAATGAAAGAGTCAGAAGGATACCAAATCAGGCTATTTCAAGAACAAAAGTTTTACCGAAAACAGTGTCCTAGCTGCCAGCGATTTTTCTGGACCTTAGATCCAGACCGAAAGACATGCGGCGATGTACCTTGTGATGAATATGCATTTATTGGAAATCCACCCATTAAGCAGAAATATAACATTCATGAAATGCGCGAGACTTTTCTAAAATTTTTTGAAGAACATAATCATACAAGAATAAAAAGATATCCAGTTGTTGCTTCGCGTTGGAGAGATGATGTCTACTTAACTGGCGCTTCGATTTATGATTTTCAACCATGGGTAACTTCTGGACAAATTCCGCCTCCAGCAAATCCTCTTACAATTGCTCAACCCTCAATCAGATTTACTGATATCGACAATGTCGGGCGGTCTGGCAGACATTTTACCTGCTTCGAAATGATGGCTCATCATGCGTTTAATTCTGAGCAGCAAAAAATCTATTGGATGGATGAAACAACCGAGTACTGCCACAAGTTTTTAGTTGACTGCCTTAAGCTAAAACCAGAAGAAATCAGTTATATCGAAGATTTTTGGGAGGGGGGAGGCAATGCAGGCGAGGACTTCGAAGTCTTAGTGTGCGGCTTAGAACTTGCAACTCTTGTTTTTATGCACTATGAAAAAATTAATGGTCAATATAAAGAGCTGCCTCTTAAAATCGTTGACACTGGTTATGGGCTGGAAAGATTTGTTTGGCTAACCCACGGCACCCCTTCCGCGTATGAAGCAACATTAGGGCCTGCAATTTCAAAGCTAAAAAAATTAGTTGGTATTGAAGATATTGATAAAAAAATTTTGATCGAAAACGCAAAGTTTGCGGGTTTAATCGACCTAAAGGTTTCTGGCAATTTAAGATTGCTTAGGAGCAAAGTTGCTGAGAAAGTTGGATTGACAGTTGAAGAACTTGAAAAGTTAGTAAAGCCATTTGAGGCCATTTATACTATTGCTGACCACTCTCGTTGCTTAGCTTTTATGTTTGGTGATGGAATTGTTCCATCAAATGTTCGAGAAGGATATCTTGCAAGGCTAGTTTTGAGAAGGGCTTTAAAATTTATGCGAGAAATTGGATTAGAAATCCCGCTTTCTGAAATCGTAAAGATACACATAGATGACCTTGGCAATGATTTCCCTGAGCTTAAAGAAAATGAGCGCTATATTTTAGAAATCGTTGGTATTGAGGAAAAGAGATATAGGGAGACTTTAGCTCGAGGCAGAAGATTAGTTGAGAAAACAAGCGATTATCTTGCTCGTGAAAATAAAACAGAAATGCCA